>NZ_JANOCG010000276.1:0-4028 GCF_031412075.1 Rhizobacter sp. | reverse complement strand
CCTGCTGCGCGGCCACCGGGCCACCCTGCACTGGGCCTACGCGCCCTTGCTCGCGCGCGCGTTCAGCGAAACCGTGGTGTCGAGCAATGTGTTCGAGTCCGACCGCCGACGGCTGACCTGCGCTGGCGGCCACGCCGCCTTCGACATGATGCTGCACCGCGTCGGAGAGACCCATGGGCCCACCATCGTCGAGCAGCTGCTGGCGAGCTTCAGCCTGGAGAAACCGCGCGGGCCCAACGAACCGCAGCGTGTGCCGCTGTCGGCACGCATCGGTGGCGGCCAGCCCAAGTTGACCGAGGCGGTCGCACTGATGGAGGCCAACATCGAGGAGCCGCTGGCCACCGAAGACATCGCGCGGCTGGTCGGCGTGTCGCGTCGCCAGCTGGAGCGCCTCTTCAAGCTCTACCTCGACAGCCTCCCCTCGCGCTACTACATCGAGATGCGGCTCACCCGCGCGCGCCAGTTGTTGCAGCAGACCAGCCAGTCCATCCTGCAGATCGGTTTGTCCTGCGGCTTTTCGTCGGGCCCGCATTTTTCAAACGCCTACCGCGCCCATTTCGGCGTCACGCCCCGCGAGCAACGCAGCCAGCGTGTCGTCGTGGCGATGCCCGCGCCCGCACCAGATTCCAAGGAGCTTGCCCCATGAACAACATCGGTGACACGGCCACACCGCGCCTGGTGCTCAGGCCCTGCCGATTGACCGACCTGGCCGCCGTCGAGCGCATCGCAGCCGCGAGCGCCATCGGCATCGGTTCTTTGCCACTCGACCGCGAGAAGCTCTACGACAAGATCCGCGCTTCGTCGCACGCCTTCTCCACCGAAGCCGATGTGAGTGGCGAAGAGACCTACTTCTTCGTGCTGGAAGACACGGCCAGCGGACAGATCGTCGGCACCAGCGGCATCGCGGCCTCGGCCGGTTTCGGCGACCGCTTCTACAGCTACCGCAACGAGTTCATCGTGCATGCCTCGCAAGAGCTGCGCAGCTCCAACAAGATCCATTCGCTGCACCTGTGCCATGACCTGACGGGTGCGTCGCTGCTGACCTCCTTCTACATCGAACCCGGGTTCGCAGAGGGCGTCTGGCCGCACCTGCTGTCGCGCGCCCGCCTGCTTTTCATGGCCGAGCACCCCAAGCGGTTTTCCGACCGGCTGGCTGCGGAGTTCCCGGGCCTGTGCGATGAAGCCGGGCACTCACCTTTTTGGGATGCGGTCGGGCGGCGTTTCTTCAACCTGGATTACCCACAGGCCGAGCAGCTGACCGGCGGACGAAGCAAGAGCTTCATTGCGGAACTGATGCCGCAGTACCCCATCTATGTGCCCTTGCTGCCGCCGGATGCGCAGGTCGCCATCGGCCAGCTGCACCCCGTCGGCGAACTGCCCTTCAAGCTGCTGGTGGACGAGGGTTTCGAGGCCGACACCTATGTCGACGTGTTCGACGGCGGCCCCACGATCGAGGCACGCCTCGCGGCGCTGACCAGCATCCGGCGCAGCAGGCGGCTGCGCGTGGAGCGAGCATCCGGCGCCGACGTTCGCGCCGAATCTGTGCGCCCCTGTCTGATCGCCAACACATCCAGCCAGCAGTTTCGCGCCACGGTGGCCGATGTGCCCTGGAGCGACGGCGACACGCTCGTGCTGCCGGCCGACCTGATCGAAGCGCTCGAAGTCTCCAGCGGCGACGACGTGCGCATCGTCGCCCTGCACGCCGGAGGGCTCTGAGATGCTCACCATCCGCCCCATCGCCCTGGCCGACCAGGCCGCGTTCGTGAGTCTGCATGCGCGCTGCAGCACGCAGGCGGCCGAGCGTTTGATCGAATCCTCGCAGCTGGCCTTTGCAGGCGATGGCGTCACGCCGCGCCGACGCGTCTTTGTGCTCGAAGACACACAACACCCCGGGGCGCTGCTGGGAGTCGGCGCACTCTCGGGCAGCATCGGCCTGGACCTGCCCCGCTACAGCTATCGCAGCGGCGTGGTGGTGCATGCCTCGGCCGAGCTCAAGATGTTCCACCGCGCCGACACCTTGCTGCTCGGCAATGACCACACCGGCTGCGCCGAGCTGCACCTGCCTCTGATGGCCAGCGCAGACTCCACACGCGCTCCCCAGCGCCTGCTGATCGATGCCATGCTGCTGCATGTGGCCGAGCAACCTGACCACTTCGCACCGCGTCTCATTGCCGAACTGCCGGGCCTGAACTTCGACAGCGGTGCGTCCCCTTTCTGGAACGCCCTCGGCCGGCATTTCTACGCAGGCGAGCTGCCGCCGAACGATGTGTTCTTCGAGACCCCAGAGCGCAGCCACATCGCGCGGCTCATGCCCAAGCACCCGCTCTACAGCTCCTTCCTCGGTGCAGAGGCGCAGGCCTGCATCGGCCAGCGCGCAATGGCGGCACGAGCGGCGCACGATGCGCTCACCGCTCAGGGTTTTCGCTTCGGTGGGCACCTCAACATCTTCGACGCGGGGCCGATTGTCGAAGTCGATGTGGCGGACCTCACGGCGCTTCGGGCGAGCCAGGTGCTGCCGGTTCGCATTGGCGAGCCCGGCCCTGGGCGCAGCTGTCTCGTCGCGGGTGTCGGCGCAGACCGCACAGGCGCCAGCCTGGTGCCTGCAGCGCTCGACGATGGGGCGCTGACCTTGAGCGCGGCGCAGGCGCAGGCGCTGCGTGTGGAGACCGGGCAGCGGATTCGTGTGATGACACAAGGTTCGGCGCAGGCGTCTTGACCTGAACGCATGTGGTGCCGCGGCGACTCGCCGCACCCGTGCTGTCAAGGTTGCGACGCCAACTTGCAGCTTTGCGACCGCCGCGTGGCAACCCTCGTTACAGGGAGCGTGGTGGCAGATAGCCTGAATGCGAAGACACGTTGATCACGCGACGCCTCCCATTCAAACCACGCAAAGCAGCCCATGAACAAATCATTCCCACGCACCGTTTTTGTGATGCGTCCGTGTGCGCAGGCCGCGCTCATGGCCATTGGCTTTCTCGCGCACAGTGCCGCGCAGGCACAGGCCAGCGCCACCCCGCCCGCGCCACCCACTCAACTCGAGCGTGTCGAGATCACCGGTTCATCGATCAAGCGCATCGACGCCGAAACGGCGCTTCCGGTGCAAGTCATCAAGCGTGAAGACATCGACAAGAGCGGGGTCACCACGGCCGCCGAGCTGTTGACGAAGATCTCGGCCAACGCCGCCGGCTTGACGGACGGCGCGAGCATCACCGACAGCAACTCGGGCCAGCGTGGCTTCAACGCCGCCAACCTGCGCGGCATCGGCGTGTCGTCCACGCTGGTGCTGCTCAATGGCCGCCGCCTGGCCAACTTCGCATCGCCGGGAGACGGGGCCGGTGTGGACCTGAACAACATTCCGGCGGCCGCATTGCAACGTGTCGAGGTGCTCAAGGACGGCGCCTCAGCCATCTACGGCACCGATGCGATCGGCGGCGTGATCAACTTCATCACCCGCAAGGATTACGAGGGCGCCGACATCAGCGTTTCCGCCCTCGGTACCCAGCACGGTGGCGCAGGCAAGCGAACCTTCTCGCTGTCCGGCGGCACCGGCAACCTCGCCAAGGACCGATTCAATGCGTTCGGTGTCATCGACTACCAGGAGCTCGATGCATTGCGCTCCAGCCAGCGTGATTTCATCCGCGACAACAACATCCCTCAGACCCTGCCCTTCCTCTTGTCCAGCCGGCCCTTCCCCGGCAACGTGCGGCTGACCCGCAGCCAGCTGAACACCATCCGGGCCAACGGCGCGCCCTACACCGGCCGCACCATCAACTTCACGGCACCCGAGTGCGGCCCGCCGACGAGCGTCTATGCGCCGGGCGGCCCCGCTGGCGCGGATGGCTGCAACTACGACTACATGCAAGACACCGAGATCTACCCGGAGTCTGAGAAGCTGGGCTTCCTCGGCCGCGGCACGCTGCAGGTGAACGACGCCCACCAGCTCTTCGCCGAAGCACTGCTGAGCCGTGCCAAGACCAAGTACGTGCTGAGCCCTCAACCCAACACCGTCACCGGCATTCAGCCGGGCA
>NZ_JANOCG010000275.1:0-1565 GCF_031412075.1 Rhizobacter sp. | reverse complement strand
CACCAGGTGTTGCGCGAAGTCGAGCGGGTGCTGATGCCCGAGGGCCGCATCGTCATCCTCGGCTTCAACCCGGGCAGCCTGTGGGCGCTGCGCCAGCGCCTCGGGCGTGTGCTGCGTGGCGTGGGTCTTGCTCGCGGGCAGTCTCTTTTCATGCCGAGCGAAGGCGGGTTCCTGGGGTACTGGCGTCTGCGTGACTGGCTCAGGCTGCTGAGTTTCGACATCGAGGAAGGGCGGTTTGGTTGTTATCGGCCACCCTTGACCTCGGAACCCTGGCTGCAACGCTTCGACTGGATGGAACGCACCGGCGGACGCTGGTGGCCGGTGCTCGGGGCCGCCTACATGCTGGTTGCCGTCAAGCGTGTGCGCGGCATGCGCCTGGTCGGCCTGGTGAAACACAAGCGCGTGCCTGCCAAGGTCGCACCCGCCGTGGTCAGCAGCAGCACCGTTCGCAGAAGTACCTCGACCCAACAACATGACATCGACGCCTACATCGACTGAAGCCAAGCCCGCCATCCGCAAACCTGTCGTCACCATCTACACCGACGGGGCCTGCAAGGGCAACCCGGGCCCCGGCGGCTGGGGCGCATGGCTCAGCACCGGCGAGCACGAAAAAGAACTTTACGGAGGCGAAGCGCAGACCACGAACAACCGCATGGAACTTACCGCGGTGATCGAGGCTCTGGCTTCGTTGAAGCGCAGTTGCGAGGTGACGATCTACACCGACAGCGAGTACGTGCGCAAAGGCATCACCGAATGGATTCACGGATGGAAGCAGCGCGGCTGGAAAACCGCGGACAGGAAGCCGGTGAAGAACGCCGACCTCTGGCAGCGCCTCGACGCGTTGCGCTTGCTGCACCAGGTGGACTGGCGATGGGTGAAGGGGCACGCCGGTGACCCCGGGAATGAGCGGGCTGATGCACTCGCCAATCGTGGCGTTGGGGCTGCTAGTACGTGATTTCCAGCCTCGCGGTGCTGGGCGCTGCGGGCTACATTCGAAAAGCATCAATCAGGGTACAGCGTGAAGACTTTGCATACGGTGGTGGCGCTGGTGGGCATCTCCTTGGCCGGCGGCGCGGCCTGGTGGTACCAGCACAAGGGCCCAGGGCCCCAGGGCGTGGAAGGTTCGGCAGCTGCAGGGGCAGCGTCTGGCGTTCCTGCAGGCAGAGCGGCCGCTGGGCCCTCAGGGCCGGTGCCGGTGGAAGTGGGCAAGGTCGAGGTCGTGTCCATCGCCGATGACGCGCAGGGTGTGGGTGCCTTGCGCTCACGCCAGGGCGTGACTTTGCGCCCCGAGGTCAGCGGGCGCATCTCACGCCTCGGTTTCACCGATGGTCAACGCGTGAAGCGCGGCCAGCTTCTGGTGCAGCTCGACGACGCACTTCAGCGCGCCCAACTTCAACAATCGGAAGCCCAGGCCAGCATCGCCCGCACCAACCTGCAGCGCAACCGTGAGCTGCTGGCGGCCATCTTCGTGAGCCAGAGCGTGGTCGACCAAAGCGGCGCCGCGCTGCAAGTGGCCGAAGCCCAAGTGGCGCTGTCGCGTGCACAGCTCGACCGCATGAGGATCG
>NZ_JANOCG010000274.1:0-7112 GCF_031412075.1 Rhizobacter sp. | reverse complement strand
CTGAGCCAACCAACGGTCATAGACACGGTAGTGTTCGCGCACCGTGTCGCTGGTGGCCTGCATCTCGTCGAAGCTGTTCTTCATCGGCACCTCTTTTGCACGTCTCCTGCGAGGCAGGTTAGCAAATTCCAGGCCACTTGCGCACCAAGAGCGGGCGCTCTGGGTGAAGATTCTCAAGAAGATGATTCGACGCTTGCACCGTGGCGCCAGTAGCGCTGGCTGGTTTCGCGTTCGCACTCCCATGCCGAACCGTCCGCCCAGCGCCACGCACCGCAGGCCGGGCTGGTCAACACCACCACACCTCGCTCGCGCAGACGCTCCAGCACCTCGGGCACCGGGTGACCGAAGCGGTTTCGGTAGCCCGCTTGAACCACCGCCACCTTCGGAGCGACGGCATCGAGAAAGCCCGCCGTCGACGAGGTTCGGCTGCCGTGGTGCGGCACCAGCAGCAGGTCGCTTCGCAAGGCCTCGCCTTGCGTGGCCAGCAGTTCAGCCTCTTGCTGGCGCTCGATGTCGCCGGTCAACAAGGCCGAGCCCTGGGCGCCGCTCACCTTGACGACGCACGACATGCCGTTGGACTTGATCGTGCGTTCGTAGTCGGCGGTCCGCGGGTGCAGCACCTCGAAACGAACGCCGTCCCACTGCCAGGATTGGCCCGCCTCGCAGCGGCGCGATTGTGCGGCTCGAGCATGCAGTGGGTGGGCGGTTTCCAGCGAACTGAGCAGTTCGGTCACCGGTATGCCCGCCATGACAGCCGCCGCGCCGCCCACGTGGTCGAGGTCACGGTGGCTGAGCACCAGACGATCGATGCGCGTTTCGCCTCGCGCGCGCAACAAGGGCAGCAGCACACGCTGGCCGGCATCGGTGTCGCGCGAATACTGTGGGCCCGCGTCATAGAGCATCAGGTGCGAGCGGGTTCGCACCAGCACCGCTGTGCCCTGCCCCACGTCCACCGCCAGCAGCTCGAAGCGGCCCTCGGCCGGCAACTCGCGCACGGGCATCAGCAAAGGCATCAGCAGCGGCACGGCCAGCAGCCGCACCCGCCATGGCAAGGGCAACACCATCAACGCCGCAGCGCACAAGCCCGCGGCCTGCGCCCACAGCGGCGCCACCGGTGCGAGCCACACGGCACCCGGCAGCCCCGCCAACAGCGCCAGACCCTGTGCCAGGCTTTGCTCCACCCACGCGCCCGCCAGCCACAGCGGTGACCACAACGCGCCCAACAAGGCGAGTGGGGTGATGACCAGCGTGACCACCGGAATGGCGACCAGGTTGGCCACAAAGCCCACCAGCGACACCTGCTGGAAAAACACCAGCGTGAGCGGCGTCAAGCCCAGCGTGGCCACCACCTGAGTGCGCAGGCCGCCCTTTGCCACATTGGCCACACGCTGCCACCCACGTTGCTCCGTTGGCAACTTTGTCGACGCGCGCACTGGCTCCGACGCCATCAACAAGCCCACCGCCATGAACGACAACCAGAAGCCCGGTTGCAACAGCGCCCAGGGGTCGAGTGCACTCACCACCACGGCGGCGGCCAGCAGCACCAAAGACCATGGCCAGCGACGCCCCAAGAGCTGCAAAAGCGTCACCACGACCAGCATCCACACCGTGCGTTGCGCGGGCACCCCCCAGCCCGAAAACAGCGCATAGCCAACCGCGGCTGCAAGCCCGCCCCAGCGCCCCGCGAGCTGCGCCGGCAGCCACAACACCGCGCGGGCACTGCGCCGCCACAGACCCACGATCACCACGCCCATAACCCAGGCAAACATGGTCACGTGCAAGCCGCTGATGCTCATCAGGTGAGCCACACCGGTGGTGCGAAAGAGCTGCCAATCGTCGCGCTCGATGGCCGACTGGTCGCCCACCGCCAGCGCGGCCAGCACGCCGGCGGCCCTTGGGTCGCTTACCGTGGCGTCGATCGCATCACGCACCCGCTGTCGCAGGCGATCCACCGGGTGGCCCGCATGTTTCTCAAGCAACTGCGGCGCCGATTTGTCGTTCGCACGCACATAGCCGGTCGCACGCAATCCTTGCTCGAAGAGGTAAAGCTCGTAGTCAAACCCATCGGGGTTCACGTTGCCGTGCGGTTGGCGCAAGCGCACCGTGAAACGCCAGCGCTGGCCCGCTCGCAACAACTGCTGTGGCTCGCTCAGGGCGGCGTCTTCATGCCACCCGGCATACCAGCCCAGCGACACCCGCCTCGGCAGTTGAACGATCTCGCCATTCAAACGCGCCTCTTCGATCTCGAAGCGAAAGCGCAAACCCACCGACGACCGCTGCGGCAAGCCCGCCACCACGCCCACCACCTGCAGGTCTTGCCCTTCGAGCAACGGCGGCAGCGCATCGGCCAGGCGCTCGCTCGCCCGCCACCCCGAGGCTCCCCCACCCAACGCAAGCGCAGCCAGCAAAGCCAGCAGCCAGACGCGCGGCCAGCGCCAGGCCACGGCGATGCCAACCAGCCCCCCGGCCAGGCACAACAGGTAAGCCCACAGCGGCAGCAAGGTTCGCTCTTGCAACTGCAGCGCCACGCCGAGCAGCCAAGCCAAACCCATGCCGGCCATGCGCCATGCTTGGTCTTTTCCTCCCATGGCCGCAGTGTAGGATTTGCGCCTCTTGATTCCCGGTGCCTGCGATGTCTGTCTACGACCGTTTGAAGTCTCTCGGCATCGAACTGCCGCCCGTGGCCATTCCAGCGGCGGCCTACGTGCCCTTCGTGCGCACCGGCAAGCTGGTGTTCATCTCCGGCCACATCGCCAAGCGCGACGGCAAGCCGTGGGTCGGCCAACTCGGCCGCGACACCGACACCCCCACTGGCAAACAAGCCGCACGAGCCATCGCCATCGACCTGCTCGGCACGCTGCACGCCGCGGTGGGCGACTTGAACGAGGTGGAGCGCATCGTCAAGGTGATGAGCCTGGTCAACAGCACATCCGATTTCACCGAGCAGCACCTGGTGACCAACGGCTGCAGCGAGCTGCTCGCCGAGGTGTTTGGTGCCAAGGGCGCACATGCCCGCAGCGCCTTCGGTGTGGCGCAAAACCCGATGGGTGCCTGCGTCGAGATCGAGCTGATCGCCGAAGTCCGATGAGGGCCCTGCTGCAGCGGCCGGCAGTGCTGCTCGTCGGCATCGCCTTGCTGAGCATCGCCTCGGTGGGCGCCGCGCTGGTGTCGCAGCATGTCTACGGCATGGAGCCCTGCCCCTGGTGCATCTTGCAGCGGGTGATCTTTCTCGCGATTGCCCTCGTCTGCCTGGTGGGCTTCTTTGCGAAGCGCGTGGCCGGCGCGCTGGTGCTGCTGCTCGCGCTGTGTGGCGTGGCCGCGGCCCTGTGGCAGCACTTCAAGGCGGCGGCTTCATCGTCGTGCGCGATGACACTGGCCGACGACATCGTGAGCGCGATGAAGCTCGACAACCTGTGGCCTGATGTTTTCCTGCCGCGCGCCAACTGCGCCGATGCAGCAGTCTCGCTGGTCGGCGTGCCCTATGAGTTCTGGAGTCTGGCGATGTTTGTGCTGCTGGGTGTGGCGGGCGGGTTGCTGGCGCGCCGGCGCTGAGAGCACCGGCGCTTTGCAAGTCGCTACGTCTTACTGACCCTTCGGGGCTTCTGCAGGGGCGGCGACAGTTCGCTCGCTTTCGCAGGCTGCGCCAGAAGCCGTCGAACGCGGGACCGACATCAACCAGCCCCTCAAGGTCTTGAGGAGAATGCGGTCGCAACGCTCGCTGAGCAGCGCGGCACGCTCCATCCGTTCACTCCCACCCTCGGGGTAGCGAATGGTCTTTTGCACCAGTTCGGCGGTGTGGGGCCCCTTCGCCAGATCAGCAAGCACCAGATCCATCGATTCGGCAAAGAGGCTTGCACTTTCTTGTCGGAGCGCTCGCCCGTCTTCAGCCGACCAGAGGTTCAGCAAGACGGTTTTGTCCTCTTGCGCCGGGCGAGGCAATGACACCACGCGAACGACGTTTTGGTAGAGCACCACCGCCGGAGCCTCGGGTGAACGAACCGCAATGGCGTTGTCGAGCACCAAAGCCCGCTCGTCCTGCGTCATCGAGAACACCGGCACGGTTTCAATGACCCACTCACCTTGCGCCACCTCCGCGGCGCCGAGCAACTTCTTGCCGGCACCCCGCGTGGTCTTAGCCAGACCCTGCTCGAACAAGGCCCCGTGGCTGATCTTCTCCAGCACCGGTTGATAAGGCAGCAAGACCTTGTCGGCTTCGGCACGGATCTCGGCCTTCTTCTTCTCCTGGGCCGAATCGGCAATCAAGCCGTGGGTGATCACGGCAGCGAACAAACCGATCAGGTTCGGCGCGGGGTAAAGAATGCCCATGCTGCCGATGCCGGCCTTTTCGAAACTGACCATGCCACGGTAGGCCACCTTGTCATCCACCGGAATCCGCACCCGCCATGCGGTGGTATCGGGTACGGCCCGCGACACCACCCCCGGCGCCGGCGCTTCCTCAGCGCCCTGCGCCAGCGGCACAAAGGCGAGCAACAGCATCCAGCACGCCGAGCGGGAGGCTCGCACCAAGCTGTGCGTCAGCATCTCACTGCTCAGTGAAAGGCTTCACGAACTCGTCTTTGCCCATTTCGAGCACCTGAAAATAGGCGTTCGTCAGGCCAGGAAACTTGGGCGGCTCGTCCCAATTGCCATCGGCGGCACGCGTCACGCGCACGGGCTTGAACCACTCGTAGGTGTTGTTGCTGAGATTGATGAGATAGCCCGCACCGTCCAGCACGCTCAGCGGCGCCCCCGTGGGGATGTAGCCGGAGTAGGTGCGTTCCATGCCGACGGCTTTGATTTCGATGACAAGGAGCTTGTCAAGGCCATGCTTTTTCTGAAGCGAAGAAAAGTCCTTGCTTGCGAGGTTCGGTCCTTTGGTGGCTGCATCGGGCAGGGTTGCCAGATCCAGGGGAGCCTCGATCACGGTCACATCCTTGGCCTTCTTGCCAAGCGCGGCCGCCACCTGGTTCTTGAGCTTGGGCAGGTCTTCGTGAGGCAGTGTCTTCGTGTGCGTCGACAGCGACGAATTGGCGATCGATGCCGCCGCGAGACACAACAAACATCCCGCACCGGGCAGGTTCATCTCGACGGGTGGCAGTGCTGTCATCACGACACCAATGCGAGCCGTGTTGTTCAAGGTGGTGCCGGTCAGCGGAATGGGTGTTTGCGGTGGCGCAACACAGCCGGTCAAGGCAACGACGAATGCCGCGGCTGCGGCTTTTGCAATGAAACGCATGGGATCTCCCTCGGTTAAGAATCTATTTCTGCCCAGATTTTCACCCGAAGCTTTCTCATCCAACAAGTCTGGTCGGCACGAGGCGTGGCGGGCGCGCATCAACTGGAGTTCAGCTGCGGCATCCAACGATCACGCTGGTATTCGCAATGTTCGCGCAGTAAGCTCCAACGACTGAATCGTCAAGGAACAGACCATGTGGCAGCACTGGAACTCGTTCTGGGCCCCCGGGCCCGGTGACCCGCCCGCCGTCGACGACCCCGCGTTGTGGCAAGCCCCCTGGAGCACCGAGCAGGCGATTGCACTGCAAGCCCGCCAGTGGGAAACCTTCGTGAGCGCCAGCCGCTCCTGGTGGACGATGTTGCTGTCTGCTTGGCCCGTGGCACCCGCATGGCCCGTGCCGGGGTGGGTGGGGCCGGCACTCGGCCCGTTTGCCGCAGCGGGCATCGAGCCGCTGGCGCCGGAGCCCGAGGTCACGCCGCGCGCCGCGAGCCCGCGCAAGCGCGCGGCAGCACGCAAACGCTGATCTTCAGACGAAGCTCAGGCCATCGCCTCGGCGATGCTGCGTGTGACCTTCGGCGGCCCGTCGCCGATGTGCAGCGACAGGCGGCGGTTGCGCAGCGACACGTCGTAGGCCGTCACGCGGTCGAAGCGGCGCAGGTGTTCGACCCACGATTCGTCGAGCATCTGCTCGATGTAGCGCCCGGGGGTGGCCACGTCGCGAAAGATCTCGCACGACAAGGCGCCCTGGCGCAGGCGGCTGCTGCGGGTTTCGCGCATCACGGCATGGAATTCATTCGCCCGGCTCGCGTCGATGAAATACTCGATGCTGGTCAGCACCGGGCCCTCGTGGCCTTCGATGCCCGCGGGCATGTCGGGTGCCTTCCAGGCCTGCGAGGGTGTCAGGTCGTCGTGCTCCATCCGCCCCCGATCGCTGAAGCGGCAGACCGCAGTCAACAACACGGCGCCGCCGATGGCGGCAATCACGATGCTCGTGCGCACATCGGTGAAGGTGGCCACCTGCCCCCACACCGCCGCGCCAATGCCGCCGCCGCCCATCAGCGCCATCTGGTAGATCGACATGCCGCGCGCTCGCACCCAGTTCGGCAGCGCCATCTGCGCCGACACCGCCAGCGAGTTGGCCACCGAGATCACCGCCACGCCATTGAGCACCATCGCCGGCGCGGCGACCCACACGTTGGGCGCGAACGCCACCGCCAGCATCGAGGCGGCCTGCAAGAGGCCGCCGTTGCGCACCAGCACGTCACCGGCCATCAACGCGCGGATGCGCGGCATGGCCAAGGCGGCAACCACGGCGCCGCAACCCATCGCCACCAGCAGCAGCGTGAAGGTGCCCGCATCACCGCCCGGTAGCTGCTTGGCCACCAGCGGCAGCAGCGAGGTGAGCGCAATCGCCTGGAGGAAGAAGGCCGAGATGCGCAACAAGATGGCACGCAACGGCGCCGACTCGCGCACGTATCGAACCCCCACGCGGATGGCGCCGAAAAAACGCTCTGCCGGCAAGGCACTCACCTTCGGCTGGGTGCGCCAGCGCATGATCACGAAGCCGCAAATCACCGACAGCACCGCGTTCAACGCAAACACATACGCACTGCCGAGACTGGCGATCAACGCGCCCGCCAAGATGGGCCCGAAGATGCGCGAGGTGTTCATCGCAATCCCGTTGAGCGCCAGCGCTGCCGGCAGCTGAGCCTTGGGGATCAGCTCGGGGATCACGGCTGAAAACACTGGCCAGCGCATCGCCAGGCCAATGCCGTTGGCGAAGGTCAGCAACAGCAGCAGCGGCGCGCCCATCTGCCCGCTCAAGGTGACGACGCACATCAGCACACCCACCGTCGCCACCCAAAATTGCGTGAAG
>NZ_JANOCG010000273.1:0-8563 GCF_031412075.1 Rhizobacter sp. | reverse complement strand
ACCTTGATGATTGAAGCCACTGATACCGTATCGCTGTCGTATCACTGAGATAGTGAAACGCGATGATATCGGGTTAGCGGCGGAAAGAATCGCCCCGGGAAAACGCCCTGCCTGTGCACCCCAGCTCGCCGTAGTTCAATGGATAGAACGGCCGCCTCCTAAGCGGCAAATACAGGTTCGATTCCTGTCGGCGGGACCAAGACACCCCCGCGCCAACCCGCCCCTCACTCAAGCGGGCCCAAGCCCCGAGTCCAGGGGTTGAAACAAGTTGTGTGCCGCCGTGACAATTCACACATGAGTCGGCACCAACCAGCATTCAAAGCCACACAAGTTTTCGACTGGGCCAGCGAGCCCTCGGATGAGCGCCCCACAGACTTCGGCCGCAGCACCGGCCACTCGGTTCTGTCTGGATATGGCGCTCTGGCTGAAACGCCCAGCTCGCGTCGCCGCCACCATGAGCGCAGCAACGGCTTCGCCAAGCTGCTTGTCTCCTGCTTCTTGATCCTCAGCGTCAGCGTGGCTGGCATGCTGGTGATGGTGCGCTTTCTCCAGGCCTGAGCCCGCACCAGCGGGTGGGGCCGCTTCACCCTCCCCGACACTCCACTACTCGGCAAATAGGGGTGTGTTTATTCGACCCAACGACTAGATTAGGTTCTTGCGCAACACGCGCAATTCCTTGCTGTCCCGTTGTTTCGGAGGAAGGCGAATGGCACGCCAAAAGGCACCCGCGAAGTCGTCGAAACGTCTGGTGTGGCGCATCTCGGATCACGCGCCTTTGGGCGAGTGGGTGGATCCCGGCCTGGTGACCGAGCCCTCGAAGACCGAGGACCTGCCCGAGGTGAGCTCGGGCCGTTGGCTCCGGTCGTCTTTTGATCTGCTCAATGGTGTGGAGATCAACGACGACCCGAACACCGTGCCCGACGATTTGTTCGACGAACTTTTTCCGCCCCCACGCGAAGCACCCAAACGACCGCGCGAATGAGGCGCGTCCCTCGCCTGGGCAATCTTGCGGGGCCTGGTTCGTGCGCGTGTCACCCCCTTGATGGCAAGACCTGTTTCTGCACTGTGGGCAAGCCCGCGCGTTGCCAGCCATCGATGCCGCCGTTGAGGAAGCGGGCATTTACGCCGAGCGCCCTCAAGCGCAGCGCGGTGACACGGCCCACCTCGTGACCGTAGACGCAGTACACCAGCACGGCACGCTCACCCACCAGTTCACCAGCCCATTGCGCCACGCGGGCTGGGTCGCGCCACACGGCCCCCGGCAGCACGGTGGGCGCGGTCTCGAACACCCCCGCGCGGCGTACGTCGATCACGCGCATGCCGGTGGCCTCGCCTTGCGACACACCCCAGGTGTCGCCTGCGGCATGCACCGCCTCCTGGTAGCGCTCGTAGACCTCGGGCCAGTCGATGGTGTCGAGGAATGCGCCTACGTCGGCTGGCAGGCGCAGCACCAGAATCGGCACCCCGCTCGCCTTGGAACCAGACCCCACGCCCCGATGGACGAGCAAGCCGTCTTCTGGCGTGAAGACAAGTTCAATCTCACCGCCCGCATGTGCACCGGCCAGCGCAGCGAAAGACGCGCGCCATGCATCGAGCGAGCCGAAACTGGCACACAAGGCCAGCGCCATGGGAGGAGGCATGTTCATCAGAGACCTTTCAAACGATCAAGGGGCGCAGCAGGGTGACGGCCAAGCCGACCAGCGCACAGCCCGCGAGCAAGGGCAACACACCGACCTTGAAGCGGAACAAGGCCACTGCGGCCGCCAGCGCGATCAACGCCGACACCGCGTCGAAGTGGCCGCCAAACCCTTGCGGCCACAGCACGTGGTAAGCAAAGAACAGCGCGAGGTTCAAGATCACACCCACCACCGCCGCCGTGATAGCAGTGAGCGGCGCGGTGAACTTGAGATTGCCGTGGGTCGACTCCACCAGCGGCCCACCCGCCAGGATGAACAGGAACGACGGCAGAAAGGTGAAGAAGGTGACCACCGTGGCAGCAGCCGCACCCGCCGCGAACAAGGCCTCGGGCCCAAACACCTGCTTGAGCCAGCCGCCCACGAAGCCCACGAAAGCCACCACCATGATCAGCGGGCCGGGCGTGGTTTCGCCGAGCGCGAGGCCGTCGATCATCTGCGCGCCGCTCAACCACTGGTGCTGCTCCACGGCGCCCTGGTAGACGTAGGGCAGCACCGCATACGCGCCCCCGAAAGTCATCAACGCGGCCTTGGTGAAAAACCAGGCCATCTGCGTGAGCGTGCCCGCCACACCGTACTGCGCCACCAGCGCCGCCATGACACCGCCCCACAAGGCCAGGCCCACCAGCACCACCTGCGCGAACCGGGTGCGTGAAAAAAGCGCGTGGACTGGCGTGGGCGTGTCGTCGTCGATGAGCGCCGGGCCATAACCCTTGTGGGCGCTGCCATGGCCTCCCCCCACCACGAACACCTGCGGCGCATGGCGCCCGCCAAAGTGCCCGATCAAGGCGGCCGCCAACACGATGGCGGGGAACGGCACGTCAAACGCAAAGATCGCCACGAAGGCCGCCGCCGCAATGCCCCACAGCCAGTTGTTCTTCAGCGCGCGTGTGCCGATGCGGTGTGCCGCATGCAACACGAGCGCGGTGACCGCAGGTTTGATGCCGTAGAAGATGCCGGCCACCACCGGCAATTCGCCGTACACGAGGTAGACCCACGACAAGCCCACCAGGATGAACAAGGACGGCAGCACGAACAGGGCGCCCGCCACGATGCCACCCCACGTGCGGTGCATCAGCCAGCCGATGTAGGTGGCCAGCTGCTGGGCCTCGGGCCCGGGCAGCACCATGCAGTAGTTGAGCGCGTGCAAGAAACGCGTCTCGCTGATCCAGCGGCGACGCTCCACCAGCTCGGTGTGCATGATGGCAATCTGCCCCGCCGGGCCTCCGAAGCTGATGAAGCCGAGCTTGAGCCAGAACCAGAAAGCCTCTGCGAAGGGCACGGCCGGGGGTTTGTCGGTGGGAGTCATTTCGCGGCGCCTTTGTGGGCCACATACAGCGCATCGAAGACGCTGCAAGCGGCCGTGAGCAATGAGTCGTCGTCGGCGTGCAGATCGCGCAGGCCACCGAGAATGGTTTCGAGCCCGGCCGCCTCGGGCACCGGGATGCCACCCACATCGAGAAAGTGCACCACCTGGGCGACACGGCGCAGGCGCTCGTCGCCATCGAAGCCGAAGCTCGCCACCATCACCTCGAAGGAAACGAGGCCGCCCACGTGGCTGAAGGTGGCGCCGTCGAAGTCGAACCCGAGTGCGCCGCGCGGCGGCTTGAGCGGCTCTTTCAGCCAGACGAAGCGGGCGTCGGCGTCGATGAAGCGGCGCACGAACCAGGCACACGCCAGGCGGTCGACCCAGGGCCGCGCGCGCGTGGCCCAGCGTTTGCCGAGGTACTGGCCGGGTTCGAGGCGGGGCACGCGGGCGGCGCTGGGCTGCGGCTCGCCCGGCGAGTAACGTGCATCGACATCGCGCCGCAGGGCCGCCAGAAACGCCTGGGCCTGCTGCAGCGAGACACCAGGAAAGTAGTCAATGCGTTGCACCGCGGCCAGTGCCTCGGCCAGGCTGCGCAGCCTGCGCCGGGCGTCGGTTTCGGTCAGCGCCGCCAGCTCGCTGCGCACCGCCTCGCCCGACTCGCGCCACTGCGCATAGGCCTCGGCGCGCGAGAACTGAGCCAGCAGCTCGTCTTGCTGCTGCGGCTCGCGTGTGCCCAAGTCGAAGACCGAGGCCGTGCCACCGTGCTGCAACACCTCGGCGGCGATCTCGCCAAACGCCGCGTCGTGATCGGCCGGCAACACATACGCGCCATCGCGAGGAGAGGCGCAGCCCAAGGCCCTCAGGCTACGCCAGATGCGAAGCCGCACGGCACCCGGCTGGGTGGGGAGCGTGACGAGAAGCAAGGTCCACATTTCTGAATCATATACTTCATATCAAGTAATAGATGATTCAACTTGATGACCTTGCCTCAGCCGGCTTCAGGCCGCGCGGTGCAGCTTGGCCGCTGGGAAGTCGACCGGCACCTTGAACGCCACGTTCACATAGTTGGTGAACAGGTTCAGCGCCACGTGGGCCAGGATCTCCACCACCTCGGCATCACCGAAGCCGGCCGCGCGCACGGCCTGCACGTCGGCGTCGGACACCTGGCCGCGCTCGTTCACGAGCTTGAGCGCAAAGCGCAGTGCAGCAGCCGTTTTGGCATCACTCGCCTCGCCCATCTGGGCGGCGGCCAGTTCATCGGCGCTGGCGCCGGCCTTGCGGCCGAGTGCCATGTGCGCGGCCAGGCAGTACTCGCAGGCGTTGCGCTCGGCCACGGCCACGGCGATCTTTTCGCCGAGCTGGGCGTCGAGCGTGCCCTTGCTGAAGGCGGCGAACGAGCCCCACATGCTCTTCAATGCCGCCGGCGAGTGGGCCACCGCCTTGAACATGTTGGGCGTGGCGCCAAAGGCGGTGTGGATCTGTTCGAGCAGCAGCTTGCTGTCGTTCGGGGCATCGGCGGAGGTGAGGAGGGGAACGCGTGACATGGTGATTTCCTTGAGGTGTGAATGCGATGTGTGAACGAACAGTCGAGACCAGAAGCGCAGTTCAGAACTTGCCGTCGCGCACGTAGGGGTAGCTCCACAAAATGGTTTGCAGCAACACCGACTTCACCCAGGCGGCGTGCATCTTGTCGACGTCGGCGGCCGGTGCCCCCTTCTTCGCCAGAAAGGGCTTGAGCGTGGTGGTCACGGGGATCGTCAGCGCCGACAGGTAGCGAAAGTTCACCGAAGGCACGCTGTCTGCCCGGTCGGTGGTGTTCTTCTTCGGCGTGGTGTGGCGCAGGCCGATCTCGTACTGGTAGTCGAGCCAGGCCTGGTCGTATTGGGCCGCAGCGGTGTCGGTGATCCACTGACCGAAGCGCTTGCGCACGGCAGCCAGGTAGGCCCCGTCGGGTGCGCCGGTCTTGTTGTTCTTGAAGAACACCACCAGCTCGGGTGTGGACGCGACAAAGCCATACCAGACGTCGAGCACCGCATCGGTCTGGTCGGCCAGGATGGGCTGGCTCATGCGCAGGTAGCGCAGGTCCTCATCGGTGAAGAGCAGCGTCTTCTTCAGCGACTCCAGCTCGGCCAGTGTGTAGGGCGCCTTGGCCAGTGTTTTCTGGCCGTGGGTGTAGCCCGGAATGGCGGTGGCCGGCTGCGCTGCGCCCAACAGCGGCAACAGCGCCAGCACGGTCGCAGCAAACATCGGTTTGAGGGTCATGGCTTCTCCTTGTGTGGATGGGGTGGCGCTGCGGATTGCAACGGCACACCGACAGTGTTGGCGCCAAACCGATACCATGGGTGAAGATTGATCCACCATTGATACCAATTCGTCCAGATGAAGCCCATCCCTTCCACCCCGAGCGTGGACCGCCTGTCTTCGCTGCTCGAGCGCTTTCGGGTGCGCACCCACCTCTTTCACAACGGGCCCCTGTGTGGCGTGACGCACTACGCCGCCATGCCGGGGCGCGGTTTTCTGCATGTGTTGCGGCGTGGCGAGATGGTGCTCACGCACCGGCCACGCAGCGGTGCGCCGAAGCGCATCCATGTGCGCGAGCCGAGCTTGCTGTTCTACCCGCGGCCGCTGGCGCACGACTTTCACAACGCGCCCGCCGAGGGCTGCGACTTCACCTGCGCCGCGGTCGAGTTTCAAGGCGGAGAGAACCACCCACTGGCGCGCGCGCTGCCGCCGGTGGTGGTGTTGCCCTTGGCCCAGGTGGCGGGGCTTGGGCACACGCTCGATCTGCTCTTCGCCGAAACCGAGCAGGTGCGCTGCGGCCACCGCCTGCTGGCCGATCGCCTGTGCGAGGTGCTGCTGCTGCAGTTGTTGCGCTGGCTGCTCGACCACCCCGAACAAAGTGGCATGCCGACCGGGCTGCTGATGGGGCTGTCACACCCCCAGCTGGCCAAGGCCCTGGTGGCCTTGCATGAGCGCCCCGGCGAGGCCTGGACGCTGCCACTGATGGCCCGGCAGGCCGGCATGTCGCGCAGTGCGTTTGCCGCCGCCTTCAAGGCGCATGTGGGCGAAGGGCCGGCCGAGTACCTGGCGCAATGGCGGCTGGCCATCGTGCAGACTGAGCTGCGCAAAGGTGTTTCGCTCAAGGTGGCTGCCGAGCAACTGGGCTACAGCAGCGCCTCGGCCTTGTCGCGGGTGTTTGCGCAGAAGGTGGGCGCCTCGCCGCGCGAGTGGTTGAAACGTGACTAGAAGGCGCGACTAGAAAGCGTGGCTAGAACTTGACCAGCACCCCGAACGACGGCAAGAACGGCAGCTGCGTCACGTCCTTGCGCACCGAGTAGTCGTCGTTGTAGCTGTAGCCCGAGATGTTCTTGCGCGCATAGGCGTTGATCACCTCGACATAGAAGCGGTGGCGCGGCGACAGCACCCAGTCGGCGCGCAGGTCGAGCCGGTGGTAGCTCGGCAGGCGCTCGGAGTTGATCGGCCCGTAGGTGGGGCGCACACGGCCATCGGGGTAACGTTCGTTGTTGGCGATGATGGGCGTGTCGGGCGCGCCGGAGTGGTAACTCCACTTGGCGCCAAATTGCCAGCGGTCCGACTTTTTGTACTGCAGCACCAGGTTGGCGATCACCGGCTGGTCGAACTCGAATGGGAACTCCTGGCCGGTGAAGTCGTTTTGCCGGCGTGCGCGCGAGAGGCTCAGCGAGAACCAGCCCGAGAACTTGGAAGCGCTGTCTTTTGCTGCGCCCTTCTTGATCAGCAGCTCCAGGCCATGCGCGCGGCCGCTGGCGCCGTTGAGGTAGTTGACCGGCGGGTCGACGTCCACCACGAAGTCGCTGAACTTCTTTTGATAGGCCTCGACGCGCCACGACCAGCCTTCGTCGAGCAGCTGCGACACGCCGAGCACGCTGTGGGCGGCGCGCAGGTGCCACAGGCCGGTGTTGCCAAAGCCGGCCAGCACCTGATCACCGGCCGGGAACTGGTTGTGGCGGCCCCACGCGGCGGTGAACAGCAGGCTGGGTGACCACTTCCATTCGGCGCCGATTCGCGGCTCGGTGTAGCGGCGGTCGAGGTAGCCGTCGTGGCTGTAGTGCACACCCCCGGTCAGCGCCCACTCGGGCGTGAACTGCCAGCGGTTCTTGGCGTAGAGGTTGGTGATGCTCGCGTTGATGCGGCCCGTGCCTTGCACCCGCGGCGCGCCTGTGAAATCGCACTCGGGTCGGTACTCGGTGCAGCGTGCGTTGAGCGCATCGATGTCGTACTCGGCCCGCACCGATTGCAAAGAGCCGCCGAGCGAGGTTTCGTGATTCGCCGAGGGTTTGAAGTTGAACTGCTCGCGCACGAACCAGGTGTGGGTGCGCGCGGTGGCCAACAGGGCTCGCCCCACCTGGCTGGTGTTGGTGTCGAGCGTGTGGCCGAGCGCGAGCTTGTTGCTGGTGCCGCCGCTCAGGTCGGCGTCCCACACCACGGCCTGGGTGCCGTACGAGGTGTCGATGGCACTGTTACCGGACAGCGCCGGCTGCTGCGTGCCGAGGCCCGAGTTCTCGGGGATCTTGAACTCGATGCTGTCCGACGCGCCGGTGGCGTGAAAGCTCAGCTGGTGCTGGGCGTTGAGGTTCCAGATGTACTTGCCCTGGTAGTCGTAGTAACGCGGCACGGTGACGATGACGCCCGAGTCTTCGTCTTCCACCGTGTCGACCAGCAGGTCGATGTAGCTGCGCTTGACGGCAAAGTAGAACGACTGCTTGTCGTTGACCGGCCCTTCGACCAGGAAGTCGGCGCCGAGCAGGCTGACATTGATGACACCGCCCAGGCGGTCGGTGCGCGGGTTGCGCAGGCTCACGTCGAGCACGGCGCCGATCACGTCGGCGTATTCCGGGCCGAAGGCGGCGCTGTACAGCTCGAACTGGTTCACCAGGTCGCTGTGCACCACGCTCACCAGGCCGCCCACGTGGAACAGGTAGCCCACCGGCAAGAAGTCGATGTAGTAGGCGTTGTCGGTCGGGCGCGAGCCGCGCACCGCCGGCTCGCTGCTGCCATCGTTGGACACCGCCACACCCGGCAGGCTTTGCAGCGCCTTCATGGGGTCGCCCGCCGTGCCGGGCACGCTGCGCAGCTCGTCGCCGGTGAGCACGGTGCGGCTCGCGGGGCTGGCCAGGCGGCGGCTGGTGATCTCGACCGGCGCCAGGGTGGTGGCCGCCGGGCTGGCGGCACTCGCTGCCCCATCGGGGGCTACTGCAGCGGGCTGGGCATGGGCCGCGCACGGCAGTGCGGCGGCCAGCACCGCCACCCTCAGAAAGCGGGTCATTGCGGCTGGGCGGCCGCGCGCAAGGCCTGCCGCCGGCGGCGGGCGGCCAGCAATGGCTCGGTCAACATGAAAGCCGCCGTGACGGCATACGAGCCCCAGACATACAGGCCATAGCCACCCATGGCAAAAAACTCCGACGCGCTGTTCCAGTTCATGGCTTGGCTCCTTGTTGTGCCGTCTCGTGTCGTGCCAACTGCGCCACCCAATCGGCGTGTTTTTCGCGCTCCAGAATGATGGCGCGCGAACGTGTCAGCA
>NZ_JANOCG010000272.1:0-3505 GCF_031412075.1 Rhizobacter sp. | reverse complement strand
GTGTGGCGCAGGTGCTGCATGGTGTCGAGCTGCAGCACCACGTCGAAGCTCTGGTCTTCGAAGATGGCCAGCCCGTCTTCGAGGTTGAGCTGGATCACGTTGACGCCGCGCTGCGTGCAGGCCAGCACATTGGCGTCGGCTATCTCGATGCCGTAGCCGGTGCACTGACGCTTGTCGCGCAAGTGGGCCAACAAGGCGCCGTTGCCGCAGCCGAGGTCGAGCACGCGAGACTTCGGCGGCACCAGCTCGGCTATGAGCTCCATCACCTTGATGTCGCTCATGACTGACGCTCCCTGGCGATGTTGTCGAAGCTTGCGCGCAGCAGCGCGTGGTAGCGCGGGTCGTCGAGCAAGAACGCATCGTGCCCGTGGGGCGCATCGATCTCGGCGTAGCTCACGTCGAAACGGTTGTCGAGCAAGGCCTTCACGATCTCGCGCGAGCGCGCTGGCGAGAAGCGCCAGTCGGTGGTGAAGCTCACCAGCTGGTACTTGCACTTGGCGCCGGCAAACGCCGCGCTCAAGTCGCCGCCGTGGTCACGCGCCGGGTCGAAGTAGTCGAGCGCGCGGGTGATGAGCAAATAGGTGTTGGCGTCGAAGTACTCGCTGAACTTGTCGCCCTGGTAACGCAGGTAGCTCTCGATCTCGAACTCGATGTCTTGCGTGCTGTAGGCGGGCTGCGCACCTTTCAAGTTGCGGCCGAACTTGGCCTCCATCGAGTCGTCGCTCAGATACGTGATGTGGCCGATCATGCGGGCCACCCGCAGGCCGCGCTTGGGCACCACGCCATGCGCGTAGAAGTGCCCGCCATGGAACTCGGGGTCGGTGATGATGGCGCGGCGCGCCACCTCGTTGAAGGCGATGTTCTGCGCCGAAAGATTCGGCGCCGTCGCCACCGCGATGCAGTGGCGCAGCCGCTCGGGGTAACGCAGCGACCAGCTCAGTGCCTGCATGCCCCCCAGGCTGCCGCCGAGCACGGCAGCGAGTTGGGTGTTGCCGAGCCGGTCGAGCAATCGGGCCTGTGCATCGACCCAATCTTCGACCGTCACCACCGGGTAGTCGGCGCCATAGAGGCGGTCGCTGTCGGGGTTGGCGTTCATCGGGCCGGTGGAGCCGAAACACGAGCCCGGGTTGTTGACACCGATCACGAAGAAGCGGTGGGTGTCGAGCGGCTTGCCGGGGCCAACGAGGTTGTCCCACCAGCCTTCGCTCTTGGCCTGGCCTTCGTAGGTGCCGGCCACGTGGTGCGAGGCGTTGAGCGCGTGGCACACCAGCACGGCATTGCTCTTGTCGGCGTTGAGCGTGCCGTAGGTTTCATACGCGAGCGTGTAGTCGCGCAGAGAGGCGCCGCTGCGCAGTGGCAACGGCTCGGCGAAGTGCATCGCCTGCGGTTTCACATCACCCACAGAACCCATGTGCATCGCACCCATGAAAAAACCCGGCGCCGCCAAAGCGGGACACCGGGTGTGCGTCCTGTCTTTAGCTGGATTTATAAAGCGCTCGCAATCCGGAACAAATCAGCGCTGGCCCGGAGTATAGAGCCGCTCCGGGGTCAGCGCGTGAGCGCGCCAGCGGCCAGTAGCTCGCGGCGCGACGGCACCCAGATGTCATTGTTCGGCGTGGCCAGAATGCGCTGGATGAAGGCCTTGGGAAGGCCCGCCTTGGCGTATATCTGGCCTTCGTCGTCGGCCCCCTCACCCTTGGCGTCTTCACCTGGACCACGGGCTCGATGAAAGCCAAGCGCCGCACCGTCGCCCAGGGTCCGGTCCACGCCCGCCATGAACGCAACCGTGCAGGCCGACGAGCACCGCTTCTCCACGTGCGTTCTGAGCCCGTAGCGAGCGATCACCGCCGCCATGCGCTGCCCCTCGCGCAACCAGCCGCCGGGTGATTCCAAGCGCACCGTGGTGACCCGCGGCGCATCGGCAATCACTTTGTCGAGCGCCCGCGCGGCGCCGTCGTTCACACCGCCCTTGAAGGTGACCACCCGCCCGTTGTCCGTCAGCGCGATGTCGAACTCCTCGCCAGGTTGCTGTCCCTGGGCGATCGCCCAATGCTCACGCAAGGCCGGGCGCAGCTCTGCGTATTCGCGCATCGTCCCGAAGGTGCCGGCCGCGAGCGACAGCATGGCGGCGAACGCCCAGATGCGCCGCCCCTGCCCGAAAAGGTGCTTCATCGCAGACATCCACGCGCCCGCGATGGACCACACCGTGATCAGCAAGGCCACCGCCAGATAGACCATGAGCGCCGTGGACGCATCACGCGCCGCATGGTGTTCGCTCACCTGCTGAATGGCATAGAGCCCCAGCGCAGCGGTTCCCCAACCGAGCAGCACGGTGTGCAGCCAGTAGGAGCGCGCCAGCGAATAGTCGCCCTTCAGATGCTTGATGAAAAAACCCGGCTCACGGCCGTGGCGTGTCGTTGTTCTGCTGCGCATCGTGCGCCTCCCTTCCCTGCGCGGAATTATCAACGCACGTGACTCTGCTCTCAGCCCATCTCGCGGCTCGCCAACGCCGCCGCCGCCGCGCGCGTCTCCACCCCCAGCTTCTCGAACACATGCTCCAGGTGCTTGTTGACCGTGCGCGGGCTCATGCCGAGGATGTCGCCCACGTCGCGGTTGGTCTTGCCCTTGGCCACCCACGACAAGACCTCGGCTTCGCGTGGCGTGAGCGATGCGGTGCTCAAGCGGTTGGCCGCGGCACTCGGTTCGGCGCGACGTTGCATCAACAGCATCTGCTCGCCCAGGCCCACCGGCCCGAGGTTGCGCAGCAGCAGCACCTGCCCGTTGGCACCGGTGCTGCTGTGTTCGGGTGACACACCGGCAGACAACCACGCCAGCCAGTCGCTCGGCAGCCCGCCTGACGCCGAGGGGAAAAGTTCGCGCAACCAGCTGGCCGCTTGCGGCGAGCGCCAGGCCACGCGCATCTGCGCGTCGATCACGAGCACGCCGTGGCCGCCCACGTCGATGGCCTCGCGGGCCAGGCGCACCGCTCGCGCGTTGCGCACGTGCGTGGCCAGGCGCACCAGCACCTCTTGTGCGCGCACGGGCTTCACCACGTAGTCGACACCACCACTCTCGAAACCTTCGACGATGTGCGTCGTTTCCGACAAGCCCGTCATGAAAACGATGGGCACATGCGCCAGCGCCGGGTCTTGCTTGATGTGGCGACACACCTCGAAGCCGCTCATTCCGGGCATCAAGGCGTCGAGCAGGATCGCGTCGGGCGTGACGAGGTCGAGCCGCGCCAGCGCCGACTCGCCATCGCGCGCCACGATCACGGTGTAGCCGTCTTCTTCGAGCGCCTGGCACAGCGGGCCCAGCGACTGCGGCGCATCGTCAACCACCATCACCACGCCACCCGCACGCGCAGCGTTCACAGCGAGGCCTCCATGGGCTCGTTGCCTTGCAGGTTTTTCACCAGTTGCTCCAAGAACCCTTCGAGGTCAAAACGGTCGAGCAAGGCGCCGAGTCGTTGCAGCTCTTGCTCGCACGCGGGGTGCGACTGCAG
>NZ_JANOCG010000271.1:0-6719 GCF_031412075.1 Rhizobacter sp. | reverse complement strand
GCGGCGATGTAGTTGGCACTCAGGATGGCGGTTTCGGTCGCGCTCTTCAGGCCATCGGCACCCATCATGCGAACGTACATCCAGCTGATGGGCAGCACGGCGGCATTGCCCAAGGGGGCCGCGCTGACGGCGCCGACTTGTTGGGCGGTGCCGATGCCAGCGCTGCGGTGCGCCGGCAGGTAAGGCACGAGGTCAGCGACGACGCACACAGGCCCCACACCCGGGCCGCCACCGCCGTGAGGGATGCAGAAGGTCTTGTGCAGGTTCAGGTGGCTGACGTCGCCACCAAACTCGCCGGGCGCGGCCACGCCCACCAGCGCGTTCATGTTGGCGCCGTCCACATACACACGGCCGCCGTGCTGGTGCACCAGGGCGCACAGCTCCTTGACGCGCGTTTCGAACACGCCGTAGGTGGAGGGGTAGGTGATCATCACGCACGACAGGTTGTTGCTGTGTTGCTCGCACTTGGCCTTCAGGTCGGCGAGGTCGACATTGCCGTCGGCGTCACACTTCGTCACCACCACTTGCAGCCCGGCCATCTGCGCGCTGGCGGGGTTGGTGCCGTGCGCCGACTCCGGGATCAGGCAGATGTTGCGGTGGCCCTGGCCTTGGGCTTCGTGGTACGCCTTGATGACCAGCAGGCCGGCGTATTCACCTTGCGAGCCGGCGTTGGGCTGCAGGCTGATGCCGGCGTAACCCGTGGCCTGGCAGAGCCAGTCGCGCAGTTGCCGGTCAAGCTGGGCATAGCCCTGCAGCTGGTCTTGTGGCGCGAACGGGTGCACGTTGGCGAACTCGGCCCAGGTGATGGGGATCATCTCGCTGGTGGCGTTGAGCTTCATGGTGCACGAGCCGAGCGGGATCATGC
The DNA here is from genome assembly GCF_031412075.1 of Rhizobacter sp. Classification (GTDB taxonomy): domain Bacteria; phylum Pseudomonadota; class Gammaproteobacteria; order Burkholderiales; family Burkholderiaceae_C; genus Rhizobacter. The sequence continues at coordinate 5,854 of NZ_JANOCG010000271.1, read as the reverse complement.
TGCGGTCGAGCGCCAGGTCTTTGTCCGACAGGCTGCGGATGTAGCGCAGCATCTCGGTCTCGGAGTGGTGGGTGTTGAACACCGGGTGCGTCAGGAAAGGGCTGCTGCGCAGTTGACCTGCCGGGATGCGCGGTGCGATGCCCTTTTCGAACTTCTCGAACGACGATCCGGCGCGGCCGAAGAGCGTCCAGAGTGCGCGGATGTCGTCGCGCGTGGTCGTCTCGTCGAGCGTGATGCCCACCGAGCCGGCCGAGGCACGGCGCAGGTTGAAACCGGCAGCGCGTGCGGCCTTCAAGACTTGATCGGTCTTGTCGCCGGTGCTCACCTCCAGGGTGTCGAAGCTCGCGCTCTGCGCCATGGGTGCGCCAAGTTCTTCAAGGCCAGCCGCCAGGATGGCTGTGTAGCTCGCCACACGCTGCGCAATGCGCTTGAGCCCCGCGGGCCCGTGGTACACGGCGTACATGCTGGCGATGACGGCCGGCAGCACCTGCGCCGTGCAGATGTTCGAGGTGGCTTTCTCGCGGCGGATGTGTTGCTCGCGTGTTTGCAGCGCCAGGCGGTAAGCCGGGTTGCCGTGCGAATCGACGCTCACGCCCACCAGACGGCCGGGCATGGAGCGCTTGAACTCGTCTTTGGTGGCCATGTAGGCAGCGTGCGGGCCGCCGTTGCCCATGGGCATGCCGAAGCGCTGGGTGTTGCCGACCGCAATGTCGGCGCCCATCTCGCCGGGCGGGGTGATCAGCGTCAATGCGAGCAGGTCGGCGGCGACAATGGCGAGGCCGCCCGCGGCGTGCACGCCATCGATGACGGGTTGGAGGTCACGCACCACGCCGTTGACACCGGGGTACTGGAACAGCGCGGCAAATGCGCCTGCCTTGGCGGCGTCATCGACCGGGCCGGTGACCACGCTGATGCCCAGCGGGCGGGCGCGTGTTTGCACCACTTCCAGCGTTTGGGGCAGCACGTCGTCGGCCACGAAGAAGGTGGTCGATTTGCTCTTGCCCACGCGCATGGCGAGCGTCATGGCTTCGGCGGCGGCGGTGGCTTCGTCGAGCATCGACGAGCCGGCCATGGCCAGGCCCGTCAGGTCGCACACCATGGTCTGGAAGTTGACCAGCGCTTCCATGCGGCCTTGCGAGATCTCGGCCTGGTAGGGCGTGTAGGCGGTGTACCAGGCGGGGTTCTCCAGGATGTTGCGCAAGATGACGCCCGGCGTGTGCGTGCCGTGGTAACCCTGGCCGATGAAACTCTTGAGCAGCTGGTTCTTGCCGGCGATGGCTTTCAGCTCGGCCAGGGCCTGCGCTTCGGTCAGCGGGGCGGGGAGCTGCATCGGCGTGGGCCGCGCGATGGTGCGCGGCACGATGGCGTCGATCAGCGCACGCCGCGAAGCGGCGCCGATGACCGACAGCATGTGCTGCTCGTCGTCGGCCCAAATGCCGATGTGGCGGGCGACGAATTCAGACGGGTTCTCAAGCTCACCGAGAGGCTTGTGGGCGTGCATCAGCATGGCAGTCTGCTCAGGAGTTCTTGACGAGTTGGTCGTAAGCAGGGGCGTCGAGCAGCTGCTCGAACTCGGCCATGTCGGACACACGCACCTTGAAGAACCAACCGGTGCCCAGCGGGTCGGTGTTGGCGAGTGCGGGGTCAGCGCGCAGGGCTTCGTTCACTTCGACCACTTCGCCGCTCACGGGCATGTACAGATCGGCCGCCGCCTTCACCGACTCGACCACGCCCGAGACCTCGCCCTTCTTGAAGCTGCGGCCCACTTCGGGCAGGTCGACGAACACCACGTCGCCCAGCGCGTCTTGGGCATGCACGGTGATGCCCACGGTGGCGGCTTCGTGGTCTTCGATGTTGATCCACTCGTGGTCGGGGGTGTACATGGTCGTCATGGGGAAGGCTCCTGATTGAAATCGATGAAGAGGTTGTTCAGCCGCGGAAATCAACCACGGAAATACCGGTGCGGCGCAAAAGGCATGGTGGTCACTCGCATCGGTTGCCGTTTGCCACGCACCTCGGCGTACACCTCGTGGTGCGGCAGCGCGTGGTTGCTGGCGAGGTAGGCCATGGCGATGGGCTGGTTCACGCTGGGCGAGAGGGTCCCGCTGGTCACATAACCCAGCCGGTGGCCTTTGGCATCGACGATGCTCGCGCCTTCGCGCACCGGCACACGCTCCAGCCCGAGCAGGCCCACACGCTTGTTGCTGGCGCCGCTGGTCAACTGCGACTCAATCACGTTCGAACCCGGGTAGCCGCCGGCCCGCGCGCCACCGGGGCGGCGCACTTTCTGGATGGCCCAGGTGAGGCCGGCTTCAACCGGGGTGGTGGTGTCGTTGATGTCGTGGCCATAGAGGCACAACCCGGCTTCGAGGCGCAGCGTGTCGCGTGCGCCCAGGCCGGCGGGTTTCACTTCGGGCAGGGCGAGCAGGGCGCGCGCCAGCGCCTCGGCATGGAGCGACGGCACCGAGATCTCGAAGCCGTCTTCGCCGGTGTAGCCCGAGCGGGTGATGAAGCAGTCGGCTCCGGCGATGTGGGCGTGCATGCCGGTCATGAAAGTGAGCTTGGCGACCTCGGGGTTGAGGCGGCGCAGGGCGTTCACGGCCTTCGGGCCTTGCAAGGCAAGCAGCGCGCGGTCGGGCAGGGCTTGCACCGTGCAGCGGTGGCCGATGTGCGTGACGAGGTGGAGCGTGTCGGCCGCTTTGCAAGCGGCGTTGACTATCACGAACAAGTCATCTTCGCGGCGCGTGATCATCAGGTCGTCGAGGATGCCGCCGCTCGCGTTGGTGAACAGCGCGTAACGCTGCTTGCCCACGGGCAGGTCGACCACGTCGACCGGCACCAGGGTCTCGAGTGCGCGGGCGGCGTCGTCACCCACCAAACGCAGCTGGCCCATGTGCGACACGTCGAACAGCGAGGCCGAATTGCGGCAGTGCTTGTGCTCCGCGATGATGCCGCCGGGGTAATTGACCGGCATCTCATAGCCGGCAAACGGCACCATCTTGGCGCCGAGTTCGAGGTGGAGGGCGTAAAGCGGGGTCTTCAGCAGGGCAGTGGTGTCAGACATGGCGGCTCTCCGAGGGCATTGTTGTGTCGCAAGCATCCATCACCGAGATGAAAAATACCTGCAATGCCCTCACTGTCCGCTCTACCTGAGAGATTGGCGCGAGGCGGTTGATGGCCAAGCGCTTGCCCCTTCGGTGGGCCCACTCGGGGTGGGCCTCTCTCCAGCGAGGAACGCCTCCCGTCTTTCACATGATGGGTGGCGCTTGCCAGTCCTTTTGCCTGAGCGTTCGAGCGTCACATTTCTGATCGGCCCTGCGCCTTCGGCGGCTTCACGAGGAAGCTCTCTCCTGGCGTGGGGAGTGTACAGCCCCCCAGTCGCATCGCTCCTGCCCCCGGGGGGCGCCGCCTGGCGGCCCGGCAAAGCCGGTTCCGCGGGCGTTGCTTGATCGGTCGCTTCGCTGTGCTTGCTTTATCTGGGCTTTACATGCCCGAATAATTCGGCCCGCCACCGCCTTCCGGCGTGACCCACACGATGTTCTGCGTCGGGTCCTTGATGTCGCAGGTCTTGCAGTGCACGCAGTTCTGCGCGTTGATCTGCAGGCGGTCGGTGTTGTCGGGGTTCTTCACGTACTCGTAGACCCCTGCCGGGCAGTAGCGCGCCTCGGGGCCCGCGTACTTGGCGAGGTTGATGTTCACCGGCACGCTGTTGTCTTTCAGTGTGAGGTGGGCGGGCTGGTGCTCTTCGTGGTTGGTGTTGCTCACGAACACGCTGCCCAGGCGGTCGAAGGTCAACTTGCCATCGGGCTTGGGGTAGGTGATCTGCTCGCACTCGGCGGCGGGCCTCAGGTAGAGGTGGTCGGCTTTCTCGCGGTGGAACGACCATGGCGGCGCCTTGAAACCGAGGCGTGGCAACAGCCAGTGTTCGATGCCGACCATCAGCCCGCCGAAGAGGTTGCCAAACTTGAACCAGCTCTTGAAGTTGCGCGAGGCCTCGAGTTCGGCGCGCAGCCAGCTCTTGTCGAAGGCCACCGGGTACTCGGCCAGCTCGTCGTGCTGGCGACCGGCCTGCACCGCGGCAAAGGCGGCGTCGGCACACAACATGCCACTCTTTATGGCGGCGTGGCTGCCCTTGATTCGTGCGCCGTTGAGATACCCCGCATCGCAGCCGACCAGCGCGCCGCCCGGAAACACCGTCTTCGGCAGGCTCATGATGCCGCCGGTGGTGATGGCGCGTGCGCCGTAGCTGATGCGCTTGCCGCCTTCCAAAAACGCCTTGATGCGCGGGTGTGTCTTCCAGCGCTGCATTTCTTCGAACGGGCTCAGCCAGGGGTTGCTGTAGTTGAGGCCGGTCACCAAGCCCAGCGTGACTTTGTTGTCTTCGAGGTGGTACATGAAGCCGCCACCGTAGGTGTCGTCTTTCATCGGCCAACCGGCGGTGTGGACCACCAGGCCGGGTTGGTGTTTGGCGGGGTCGATTTCCCACAGCTCTTTCACGCCGATGGCGTAGGCCTGCGGGTCCTTGCCTTCGTCGAGGTGGAACTTGGCGATGAGCTGCTTGCCCAGGTGGCCTCGTGCGCCTTCGGCAAACACGGTGTACTTGGCGTGCAACTCCATGCCGAGCTGGAAGCTGTCGTTCGGTTGGCCGTCTTTGCCGATGCCGAGGTTGCCGGTGGCGATGCCCTTCACGGAACCGTTGTCGTTGTAGAGCACTTCGGCAGCCGCGAAGCCGGGGAAAATTTCCACGCCCAGCGCTTCGGCCTGCTGGCCGAGCCAGCGAACCACGTTGCCCAGGCTGATGACGTAGTTGCCTTCGTTGTGGAAGCAGTTGGGGATCAGGAACTGCGGTGTATCGAACGCGCCGTTTTGCGTCAGCCACAGCAGCTTGTCGCCGCTCACGGGCTGGTTGAGCGGGGCGCCGTCTTTTTTCCAGTCGGGCAGCAGCTCGGTCAGGGCCTTCGGGTCCATCACCGCGCCGCTCAGGATGTGCGCGCCGGGCTCGGAGCCTTTTTCGAGCACCACCACCGAGACCTCTTTGCCCTGCGCGGCGGCCAGCTGCTTGAGGCGGATGGCGGTTGCCAGACCGCCCGGGCCGCCACCGACCACGACCACGTCGTACTCCATCGCTTCGCGCGGGCCGTGCTGGGCAAGAATTTCGGCGGGGGTCATGCAGTCTCCTTGGATGAACAATTGACGCGCATTCTAATTGCCAAGAGGTCTGAAAAGAACGATCGTTCTTTTCTTTGCTCATGCCTGAATGCAGTGGATGTCTGCAGTGCAGAAGCGCGTGCTATCTTCATCGCAACACATGATTTCCTGAGGAGACGCACATGGGCTACACCATTGATCTGTCCGGCCGCGTGGCGCTGGTCACCGGCGCTTCCAGCGGCCTGGGCACGCAGTTCGCCAAGACCCTGGCAGCTTCGGGCGCGGCGGTGGTATTGGCCGGGCGGCGCATCGAGCGGCTGAAAACCCTGCGTGCCGAGATCGAAGCTTCGGGCGGTGATGCGCACGTGGTCACGCTCGACGTGACCGACCACGACAGCATCAAGGCCGCCGTGGCGCACGCCGAGACCGAGATGGGCACGATCGACATCCTGATCAACAACTCGGGCGTGAGCACCACGCAGAAGCTCACCGACGTGACGCCCGAAGATTACGACTACATCATGGACACCAACACCAAGGGCGCCTTCTTCGTGGCGCAAGAGGTGGGCAAGCGCATGCTGGCGCGGGCCAAGGGCGCGGCGCCAGGCACTTTCACCGGCGGACGCATCGTCAACATCGCCTCGATGGCGGGCCTGAAGGTGCTGGGCCAGATCGGCGTGTACTGCATGAGCAAGGCCGCGGTCAT
>NZ_JANOCG010000270.1:0-2979 GCF_031412075.1 Rhizobacter sp. | reverse complement strand
GGCCGCCACCCAGGTGGCCTTGTCGAGCTGGGTCAGCACGACCTCGCTCGCGCCCTGTTTGGCTTGCAACTCCGAGAGGTGCCGCGCGAACTCGCGCAGCAGGTAGCTGCCCGGGATCCACGCCGGCAGGCTCACCCGCTGGTCGGGTGCAGGCTGGGGAATGGTCAGCGTGACGCGGTAGAGGTGGGCGTGCGCGTCGGCAATCTCGAGCCGGTGAGAAATCATCAACCGGCTTCAGTTGGTGCCGGGCGCCGGCTTGGCTGCGGCGCTCGCCACCAGCTGCTTTTCGATCTGCTCGGCGTTGATGGCGCCGGGCACGCGGGTGCCGTCGATGAAGATGATGGCCGGCGTGCCGTTGATGCGGTACTTTTGCGCAAACGCCAGGTTGCGCGTGATCGGCGTGCTGCAGGCACCCATGTTCTTCACCGGGGTTTTGTTCTCCAGCATCCAATCGAGCCACGCCTTGGTCTGGTCTTTGGCGCACCAGATGTTTTCCGACTTCTGCGGTGAGTCGCCACCCAGCACCGGCAGCAAGAAGGTGTAGACGGTGACGTTCTTGACCTTTTGCAGGTCGGCTTCGAAACGTTTGCAGTAGCCACAATTGGGGTCGGCGAAGACGGCCATCTTGCGGGCCCCGTTGCCGTTTTTCCAGACGATGGCGTCTTTCAGCGGCAGCTGGGCGAAGTCGACTGCGTTGAGCTTGTTGATCCGCGCTTCGGTGAGGTTGGTGCGGGTGCGGGTGTCGATCAGGCTGCCCTGGATCAGGTGGTTGCCGTTCTCGTCGGTGTAGAGCAACTCACTGCCGATGCGCACTTCATAGATGCCGGGAATCGGTGTCTTGTTCACCTCGTCGATGGGTGGCAGCGTGGCCAGCCGCTCGGGCAGGTTTTTGCGGATGGCCGCTTCATCGGCGAGGGCGGCAGGCGCCAACAAGGTGCTGGCCACCAGGGCCAGCAGCGTGCGGGAAAGAGGTGTCGACAACAACATGGGGAGCTTTCAAGAACCCAAGGCGCGCGAGGTGAGCCAGCGCTTGAGTGGGGGTAGGTGGTTGACGAGAGTCATGCCGCGGTTGCGGAGTTCCCGCAGCGCGGGTTGTTCCTGTGAAAACAGTCGCAGAAGTCCATCTGTGAGCTGGCCCATGGCCACGGTGGGGGCCTGCCGCTGCCGCTCGTAGCGGCGCAGCAGTCGGGCGTCACCCAACGCGCGCCAGGGCTCACGCTGCGCGATGACATGGCTCAGGGCGGCGACATCGGCCAGGCCGAGGTTCAAGCCCTGGCCGGCCAGCGGGTGCACCACATGGGCGGCGTCGCCGAGCAGCACCCAGCCTTCGCCACACCAGGCTTGCGCGCGGGCCAGCATCAGCGGCCAGGAAGCGCGCTCACCGGCCAGGCGCAGCACGCCGCACCGGCCATCGGTGGCCTGCAGCAGCGCCTGCTCGAAGGCAGTGGCGTCGAGCGCCATCAGTTCATTCGCCCGAGCTTCAGGCAGAGACCACACGAGCGCATACGACTGCTCGGGCTGCGGCGAATCGAAGGGCAACAAGGCCAGCACGTCAGGCTGGCGGAACCACTGGCGTGCGGTGTTGCGGTGGGGCTGCCCGGTCACCAGGCGCGCGGCGATGGCGCGGTGGCCGTAGTCCTGCTTGTCCCACACCACGCCGAGGGCTTCTCGGCTCGCCGAGGCCTTGCCTTCGCACAAGGCGGTGAGCGTGGCTTCGACCGGGCTGGTGCTGAGCGTGATGTGCGGCGCAAAACGCACCGCCGAGGCGAGCGACTGCTCCAGCACCGCCGCATCGGTGATCCACGCCAGCTCGCTGAAGCGGGCCTGCCAGGCCGAAAACTCCAACAGGCCAGACGGGCTGTCGCCTTCGATGTGCATGTCGTAGACGGCGGTGGCAGCGTGTGGCGGCAAAGCGTCCCACACCTTCAGGCCACGCAACAGGTCGACCGAGGCGGCATTCAGCGCATAGGCGCGCACGTCCGAGGGGCCGCCGGGCCGTCCCAAGGCCCCTCGCGCCCCCTCGGGGGGCAGCTCACGCAGTGAGCGTGGGGGCACAACGTCTTCGCGCGGGCTGCCCGCAGGGTCTGACACCAAGGCCACCTGCAAACCCTGGCGCGCAAGCGACAAGGCCAGGCTCTGGCCGACGATCCCGGCCCCTTGCACGCAAACATCGAAGGGTTTCATAGCGTTTCATTGTAGAGACGCCGATGTGTCAGGTGGCCCAAGGCAGAATCGACGGCTTCCCTCCCATTTCCATGGCCCTCACGAGGGGCCAAAGACCGCATGAAATCACCCTGGATGCGCAAACTGCTGATCGGCGCAGGCGTGTTCGTGCTGCTGATCGCAGCCGCCCTCACCTACCTGGTGGCGACCTTCGACCCCAATGCCTACAAGGGCCTGGCGATCGACTGGATGAAGACGAACCGCAACCGCACGCTGGCGATCAACGGGCCGATCAAGTTGTCGGTGTTCCCGCGCCTGGCGGTGCAGGTGTCGGGTGTGACGCTGAGCGAAAAAGGCCGCGCCGACGAATTTTTGTCGCTCGACGAAGCCGCGCTGTCGGTCGACGTGCTGCCACTGCTGCGCCAGCAGGTGGTGGTCGACCGTGTCAGCGCACGTGGCCTGCGCGTGAACTACCAGCGTGGCGACAAGGGAGCCTCGAACATCGACGACCTGTTGGCGAGCGAGCCCGACACGCAAACCCAACCGAGCGGCCCCGCACTGCGCTTCGACGTGAGCAGCATCCAGCTCGACGACCTGAAGCTCAGGCTGCGCGACGACCAGGCCAAACTGGCCGGCGAGATCACGCTGCTGTCGCTCAGCACCGGCCGCGTGGCTGACCAGGTCGAGTCGCCGATCAAGCTGCAGGCCCGCGTGGCCCTCACCTCGCCCCCCGTGCAAGGCGACCTCAGCGGCAGCACGCAGCTCACGCTGGCCCTGGCCGACAAGGGTGTGCGCTTGCGCGACATGCAGCTCGCC
>NZ_JANOCG010000269.1:0-21150 GCF_031412075.1 Rhizobacter sp. | reverse complement strand
GATGCAGCAGCGCCTGACCCTGCTGCTGGCCCCCGCCGGTTACGGCAAGACCTCGGCGCTCACGCGGCAGATCCGCCAGCTGCCCGAGGGCTGCGCGCTGGCCTGGGTGTCGGCCGATGAAGACGACCAGTTGCAGCGATTCCTGTCATGCCTCACCGCCGCGCTCGAACCGTTCGACCTGCCCTGGCGCGTGGCACCCGAAGCGCTGGCTCTGCTGGCGCAGGCCGAGCAAGGGCTGCGCGACGTGGCCGCCGAGCTGGTCAACGCGCTGGCGGGTGCGGAAAGCGAGCGCGGCTTGATCGTGGTCGACGACGCCCACCGCATCAACGACCCACGCATCTTCAGTCTCTTGCAGGCCCTGCTGGAGCGACTGCCAGCGCCCTGGGGCCTGGTGATTGCGAGCCGCGTGGAGCCGCCGCTGTCACTGGCGCGCATGCGTGCCGAAGGCGAGCTGGCCGAGTTCCGCCAGTTCGAGCTGCGCTTCAACGAGGCCGAGGTGGCCGCCTTGCTGGCCACCAGCGAGTCGCCGGTGGCATCGGTGGCTTCGGCCAGCGAGCTGCTGGAGCGCACCGATGGCTGGGCAGCCGGGTTGCGGCTGAGCTTGTCGGCCCGCCCTGGTGCGCCGCGTGCGAGTGCGCCCACGCAGCGGCACCTGTTCGATTACCTGGCCGCCGAGGTGCTGGACGAGCTGCCCACCGACCTGCGTGGCTTCTTGTTGCGCTGCTCGGTGCTGCCCGAGCTGACGGCGGCGCGCTGTGCCCACGTCAGCGGCGAGGCCCAGGCGGCGCGCCTGCTGGAAGACATCGAACGCCGCGGCCTCTTTGCCAGCGTGATGGAAGCCGACGAGTTCACGCTTCGCCTGCACGACCTGTTCCGCGACTTTCTCGAAGACCGCCTGCAACGTGAGCACCCCGACGAGCTGCCGCAGCTGCTGCGCCGTGCTGCCAAACACGAGGCCGACCTGGCGCGTGCCGTGGGCTACCTCACCCGCGCGGGGGCGTGGGGCGAAGCCAGCACAGCGCTGGTGGCTCGCGCAGCCGAGCAGCTGAGCGTGGGCGGTGGCCCGGCGCTGGAGCAGATGTTGGCGCAGTTTCCCGCCAGCGAGTTTGCGCAGCGCCCCGACCTGCCGCTGGTGCGCGGGCTGGTCGCCTGGCCGCGTTTTGATTGGGACACCTTGCTCGTGGCCATGCTGCAGGCCGCTGAAGGTTATGCACGTGCCGGCCGCGAGCGCGATGCGGCGCTCACCTGCGCCAATGTGTGCTCCGGCTTGCACCACGCGGGCCGCCTGGCCGAAGCCTCACGAGAACTTGCGCGCTTGCGTGAGCTCAAGCTCGACGACGCGGCGCGTGCCTTCATCTACTTCACGAGTGCCTGGGACGCGTTTGCCAATGCGCGCTGCGAAGAGGTGGCGCCCATGTATGCGCAGATGCTCGGTTGCCTGGAGCGCACACCGGTGCCTCTGTTGTGGGTGCAGTTCCCGATCCACTGCGTGTTTGTCGGGCTGCCTGGCATGCAGCCGCTGCTGGAGCGTTTTGCGTCGGGCGCGATGCGGGTGTGTGGCGACTCGCCAACCCAGCTGCGTGCGGCGGTGATGCACATTCGCGCCTGGACGGCCCTAGCCGCAGCGCGGCTCGACGAAGCCGAACAATGGCTGACCCGTGCCGAAGACGACTGCCGCTGGCTGGGCATGCCGCGCGTGGTGATCACCGAAAACCGCCTGGCGCGCACGGTCCTGCATGCCTTGCAAGGCGACGCCCAGGCGAGCCATGCGGTGGCGAGGGAGCTGGTCGACGACATTCGCCTGCACAGCCCGCTGAGCCACCGCCAGGTGCATGAGTCGGAGGTCTTGTTCGTGCACCAGCGCGCCGCCTGGATCTTGCAAGACCACGCCGCGCTGCGCACGCTGGACGCCGAGCTGCAGCGCGCCGGCAATGCCTTCGAGTGGACCGCTGCGCCGCTCAACCGAGCGCTGAGCCAGGCCTTTGTCGCGCTGATCGACGGGCGGCTGGCCGATGCACAAGCGCTGCTGGAGCCGCTGGCGCACGACATCAACCGTTCGCTGTTCTACCCCGCCACCCAGGCGCGGCTGATGCTGGCCGACGTGCTATTGCAGCGTGGCCAGATCGACGCCGCGGCGGCGACACTGCAGCCGTGGTTCGACAGCGTGCGCGATGGCCGTGAGATCGGTGGCGCCTTGCTCGCCGGGCCGCAGGTGCTCGGCCGCTTGCACGGCACGGCGTGGGGCCACCGGTTGGCAGCAGCGGATGTGGGGTTGCTGGCGCGGCTCTCGTCTGCCACCCGTTCAGCGCTAGCGGAAGAAGCGCCTGGGCTCAAGTCGAACAGCGTGGCCGGCCTGAGCGAGCGCGAGAGCGAGGTGCTGGCCTTGATCGCTGCGGGCGACAGCAACAAGCTGATCGCCCGCGCATTCGACCTGAGCCCGCACACCGTGAAGCGCCATGTGGCCAACATCCTCGGCAAGCTGGGGGTCGACACCCGCGGCCAGGCGGCAGCGCGCTGGCGCGAGCTGCAAACGCGTTAGCTCTTGCGTCAGTTCTTGCCAGGCAGGTCAGCCTTGCGGATGCGCACGGCCTGTCGCTTGGGTGCTTCGACGGCGGGCGCCGGCTGCGTGGCGATCAGCGCGTCTTCGGGGGTGAGCGCAGCGGCGTCGTGCGGGGCTTGAGGCGCGTGGCCGTCCTTGCCCTCCTTGATGACACGCGTGTAGGGCGCCAGGATGTTGACCAGCTGGCCATAGATCTTCGGGCTGCCGGCCACCACTTCGCGCTGGTACATGAAGTCGGACTCACCGGTGAAGTTGCCGATCAGGCCACCGGCCTCGGTGATCATCAGCGAGGCGGCGGCGATGTCCCAGGGGTTGAGGCCGGTTTCGAAGAAGCCGTCGTAATACCCGGCGGCCACGTAGCAGAGGTCGAGTGCGGCGGCACCCGGGCGGCGCACGCCGGCGCAGGCCTGCATCACCTCTTCGAACATTTTCACGTAGCGCTGGAAGTTGTCGCCCTTGCGGAAGGGGAAGCCGGTGCCGATGAGCGAGTCGGACATGCGGGTGCGCTTGGACACACGCAGGCGCTTGTCGTTCATGAAGGCGCCGCGGCCTTTGGAGGCGTAGAACAGGTCGTTGCGCGTCGGGTCGTAGACGACAGCCTGTTGGATCTGGTCTCTGAAAGCCAGCGCAATCGACACCGCATAGAACGGCAGGCCGTGGATGAAGTTGGTGGTGCCGTCGAGCGGGTCGATGATCCACACGTATTCACTGTTCTTCGCGCCATGGGTGCGGCCCGACTCCTCGGCCAGGATGCCGTGGCCGGGGTAGGCGGTGAGCAGGGTTTCGATGATGACCTCTTCGGCCCGTTGATCCACCTCGGTCACGAAGTCATTGGTCGACTTGGTGGTGACCTTCAGGGTGTCCACATCGAGCGAAGCGCGGTTGATGATGCTCCCCGCTTTTCGGGCCGCGATGGTGGCGACGTTGAGCATGGGGTGAAGCGCTTGCGACATGGGAGGTCCTGCAAAGGGAAGGGCGGTGGATTGGCGATGAGGAAAGAGCAGGTGCGGCTGAGGCGGCACGGATAATCGAATTTTACCCGCCGCCCATGGACCCCACCCGTTTCATATTGCTCAACACCAGCCACCCCGGCAACGTGGGCGCCACGGCGCGGGCGATGAAGGTGATGGGTTTTGGTGACCTGGTGCTGGTGGCGCCCCGTTTTGCCGACGTGCTGATCCAGGAAGAGACCGTCGCCATGGCCAGTGGCGCGGCCGACATCCTGGTGCGGGCCCGTGTGGTGGACACACTCGCCGAGGCCCTGGACGGCGTGACATTCGCCTGCGCCACCGCCATGACGCCGCGCGACTTCGGGCCGCCCACCCATGCGCCGCGCGAGCTGTTGAAGACGCTGGCAGGCAGTGAGCACCGCGTCGGTTTCGTCTTCGGCTCCGAGCGCTTTGGCATGAGCAATGACGACGTGTACCGCTGCCATGCCTGCCTCAGCATCCCCACCCACCCCGACTACGGCTCGCTCAACCTGGCGCAGGCAGTGCAGCTGCTGGCTTATGACTGGCGGCAGGCGCTGGGCGGTTTTGGCGTGGCAGCACGCACCACGCTGCCCGAGCAGGCCGACGTGGCGGCGGTGCAGGGCTTGCTCTCACATTGGCAAGAGGCGCTGGCCGACATCGGCTTTCTCGACCCGGCCTCACCCAAGAAGCTGATGCCGCGCCTGAACCAGCTTTTCAACCGTGCGCAGCTCACGAGCGATGAGGTGCACATCTTGCGCGGCGTGGCACGGGCGATGCAAAGGCCCCAGCCGCCGCGCGGCCAGCAGGAATGAAGACCCGCCGCTAAACTGCCCCGCACACACTCCCGATTCATCATGTTCCAGCGCCTTCGAGAAGACATTGCCTGCATCCTGGAGCGCGACCCCGCCGCGCACTCCAAGTTCGAGGTGCTGACGTGTTACCCGGGCCTGCACGCGCTGGTGATGCACCGCTGGGCGCATGCCTGCTGGACCAGCGGCTCGCGTTGGCCAGCGCGTTTCATCTCGCACCTCGCGCGGTTTTTCACCGGCATCGAGATCCACCCCGGCGCGGTGGTGGGCCGGCGTGTGTTCATCGACCACGGCATGGGCGTGGTGGTGGGCGAGACGGCCGAGATCGGTGACGACTGCACCATCTACCAGGGTGTGACGCTGGGCGGCACCTCCCTGACCAAGGGCGCGAAACGCCACCCGACGCTGGGCAAGGGCGTGATCGTCGGCGCCAATTCGCAGGTGTTGGGTGGCTTCACGGTCAACGATGGCGCACGCGTGGGCTCGAACGCCGTCGTGCTCAAGGAGGTACCGGCTGGTGCCACGGCGGTCGGCAACCCGGCGCGCATCATCCACAAGGAGCAGGACGCGCGGCGCGAAGAGGCCGCAGCGCGCATGGGCTTTTCGGCCTATGGCATCACTGAGAGCGACGACCCGCTGTCGCAGGCGATGAAGGGTTTGATCGATAACGCTTCTGGCAATGCGCACCAGATTGCCTTGTTGTGGGCGGCCATCGAGAAGTTGTCCATCACCCGGCAGGATTGCGTTCCCAGCGACGCGCAAACCACAGAAACCTTCGACGCCGAAAGCCTCACCCAGCTGATGAAGTGAGCGCGTTGTCACGCAACAGCGCAGCGAACTCCGCGGCCACGATCGGTTTGCTGAAGTAGTAGCCCTGCATCTCGTCGCAGGCCTGGTCGCGCAAGAAGGTCTGCTGCTCGACGGTTTCAACGCCTTCGGCGACCACGGTCAGGCTGAGCGTCTTGCCCATCGCGATGATGGCGCTGGTGATGGCCTTGTCTTCGGAGTCGGTGGCCAGGTCGCGGATGAACGAGCGGTCGACCTTCAGCGTGTCGATCGGGAAGTTTTTCAACTGGCCGAGCGATGAGTAGCCGGTGCCGAAGTCGTCGATCGCCAGGCGCACGCCCAGTTGTTTGATGGCAGTGAGCAGCTTGATCGCACGGTCGATGTTGTGGATCAGCATGCCTTCGGTGATCTCGAGCTCCAGCAGGCCCGGGCTCATGCCGGTTTCCTTCAGGATGTTGGCAATGTCGTGGAGCAGGTTTTCGTCGGCGAACTGGCGCACCGAGAGGTTGACCGCCATGTTGATCGGCGGCAGGCCCTCGCGCTGCCAGGCCACGTTTTGCTCGCAGGCCGTCTTGAGCACCCAGCGGCCGATGTGGACGATGAGGCCGGTTTCTTCGGCCACCGGGATGAACTTGGCCGGCGAGACCGAGCCCAGCTCGGCGTTGCTCCAGCGCAGCAAGGCTTCGACGCCCGTGATGCCACCGGTCTTGAGGTCGAGCTTGGCCTGGTAGTTGAGGGTGAACTCGTTGCGCTCCATGGCGCGGCGCAGGTTCGATTCGAGGGTCAGGCGCTCCAGCGACTGCGTGCTGATCTCGCTCGAATAGAACTGGAAGTTGTTCTTGCCCTCTTCCTTGGCGAAGTACATGGCGCTGTCGGCGTTTTTCATCAGCGTCTGTTCGTCTTCGCCGTCGCTCGGGTACATGGCGATGCCGATGCTGGCGGTGACACGACACTCCTGCCCGACCAGCACCATCGGCTTGATGGCGGCCGAGAGCATCTTGCGCGCCACGGCGCTCGCATGCTCGCGGTCGTTGACTTCTTGCACCAGCACCACGAACTCGTCGCCGCCCAGCCGGGCGATCACGTCGCTCGCGCGCAGCGTCTGCCTGAAACGGAAGGTGATCTCCTTGAGCAAGGTGTCGCCCGCTTCATGCCCCAGCGTGTCGTTGATGAACTTGAAACGGTCGAGGTCGATGAACATCACCGCAAAGCCGCGCTTGTAGCGAGACGCCGTGGGAATCGCCACGTTCAACAGGCTGCTGAACATCATGCGGTTGGGCAGGCCGGTGAGGCTGTCGTGCCGCGCCATGTGGTGGATGTGCTCTTCGGCCACCTTCTGTTCGGTGATCTCGCGCGAGATGCCGCGGTAGCCGGCGAAAGCGCCGCTGCTGTCATACATCGGCTCGCCGCTCATGCTGATGTAGTAGGCGCGGCGACCCGGCGCGATGCGCTGCATGATCACGTCGCGAAACGATTGGCGCTGGGACAAGGTCTCGCGAAAGCTCTCCCAGCCACCAGCGTCCTGCACGTGCAGGGTGCTTTCCCAGATGCGCCGCCCGAGCAAGGGGTTGGGCTGGGCGTGCTCGCTCGCGGCGCGGCTGTCCAGCCGGGTGAAGCGGTACTCGCTGTCCTGTTCCCAGTACCAGTCTGACGACAGGTTGGTCATGGCGCGAAAGCGTGCCTCGCTTTCGCGCAGGGCCGCATCGATGCGCAGGCGCTCGGTGATGTTGCGCAAGATGCCGCGAAAGCCGATGGGTTTGCCGTCCGCGTCTTTCACCAGCAGCACCGACCCTTCCACGTTGATGACGCTGCCGTCCTTGTGCAGGTACTGCCACGACTGGCCCGTCTTGGAGTGGCCGGTGCGGTAGACCTCGTTGAAGGCTGTGAACACCACGGCCGCCATCTCGGGCGTCTGGCGGTTGCGGTTGTCTTCGCCGACGCGGTAGTCGTAGTCGTATCCCAGCATCTGTGAAAACGCGGGGTTGTGATAGACCGGCTTGCCGCGCACGTCGACCTCGTAGTAGGCGTCGTCCAGGCTGTCGAGGATGTTGCGGAACTTCTCCTCGCTGTGGCGCAGGGCTTCTTCGGTGCCCCGTCGCTCGGCCTCGCGTTCGAAGTTGCCGAGGGCGAACGCGATGTTGCTCGCCATGCGCTCGAGCAAGGCGATGATGTCGTCGCTGAAGGCATTGAGCTCACGCGAGTAGAAGAGCATCACGCCGATGGCCTGGGTGCCGCGCACGATCGGCACGGCTGCGCCTGAGGCGACGCCGGCCGCACGTGCCGACTCATGCCAGGGCCGTGTGCGCTCGTCGTGCATGAACTGGTTGCTGATGGCCGAGCGGCGGTGCCGATAGGACTCTCCGACCAGGCCTCGGCCTTCGGCGGTGGCTTCGTCCACCGAGATGCGCACCGTGCGCAGCTGCTGCGCGGCCAGGCCCGATGCGGCCTCGACCTTCAGCCAGGCGGTGTCGGCGTCGGGCGCGGTGACGGCGGCGGTGAGGAACTTGCGGCCCTCTACCGCCGCGTCGCACACGCGCTGGAAGAGTTCACTGGGTGTCGCGGCGTAGAGCAGAGCCTCGTTGGTGGCACCTAGCACCGCGTACATGGATGCGAGGTGCTGGTCGGCAGTCTCGGCGGGTTCGCGGGGTGTTGCGCTCATGCCGTGGTCTCCTCAGTGATGTGTCACTGTGTTGGCGTGCGTTGCGCCGATTTGGGCCTGAAGGCCTTGCAGATGTTCCCGTCGGTTTCCAGATACGGGCCGCCGATCAGGTCGACGCAATACGGCACGGCGGCGAAGATGCCGTGCACCGGTGGTTGCGCCTGGGGCAGGCCTTCCAGCGTCTCGGCGATGGATTTGGGCTGGCCCGGCAAATTGATGATGAGTGCCTTGCCGCGGATCACCGCGACCTGGCGCGACAAGATCGCGGTGGGCACGAAGCGCAGGCTGATCTGGCGCATCTGCTCTCCGAAGCCCGGCATCTCCTTGTGTGCCACGGCGAGTGTGGCCTCGGGGGTCACGTCGCGCGGAGCGGGGCCGGTGCCACCGGTGGTGAGCACCAGGTCGCAGCGGGCGCCGTCGACCAGCTCGCAGAGTGTGGCGCTGATGGTCGCCTGCTCGTCGGGGATGAGCCGCGTTTCCCAGTCGATGGGGTTGTGCAACGCGCGGGTCAGCCAGTCTTGCATTGCCGGGATGCCCTTGTCTTGGTACACGCCAGACGACGCGCGGTCGCTGACCGACACCAGGCCTATCCGCACACGGTCAGCAACGCGCTCGGAGGCCGGCTCGCTACTCATCACCGATGGCGTGGGTCTTGATGAACTGGAACAGCTCGCGGTAAGCACGCCCGCTGCGCTGTTCGGGCGCGGCGGCGGCGTCCTTGCGGGCGGCGCGGATGAGGCTGCGCAGCTGTTGCAGGTCGCTCGCCGGGTGCTCGCTCGTCCAGCGGGTGAGGGCATCGTCGCTTGCCAGCAGCTCGACACGCCAGCGTTCGGCTTCGTGCAGGGCCAGCGAGTCTTTGGCGCGACCGAGCTGCATTGCGGCCACTGCTTCGCGGATCGGCTCGACATCGTCCTTGCGCATCAGCTTGCCGATGTATTGCATCTGGCGGCGCTTGCCTTCGAAGGTGCGGGTGCGCTTGTATTCGGCCACCGCGTCGCGCAGGCGCTCGGCGATGGGCAGGTCGACGATGCGGTTGTCGGGCAAGGCCACGAGCGCTTCGCCGAGGGCCTGCAACTCGTGGCTGTCCTTCTTGAGCTGCGTCTTGCTCGGGCGGTCGTAGAACTCGCCGTCGTCGTTGTCGGCAGCAGGGGTAGACGGTGATTGGTTCGCCATAGGTCGCCGGTATGATAGCCGCGGCCCTCCCTCATGGGCGCCTTGTATGGGTCGCCGACCCGTGCACTACACCACTGAACGCCGCTGCGCATGACCTCATCCTTGTCTTCACACCACGGTTTTTCGTACTCCCGCGACACCTTTGCCCAGCTTGTGGACGACGCGCTGGCCATGGCCAAGAAGCTGGGTGCGAGCGACGCCGGGGTCGAAGTGTCGGAAGGGGCGGGCCTGTCGGTTTCGGTGCGCAAGGGCGAGATCGAAAACGTCGAGCGCAACCGCGACAAGTCGATGGGCGTCACGGTCTACATCGGCCAGCGGCGTGGCAATGCCAGCACCTCCGACTTTTCGCGTGCCGCACTCGAGCAAACGGTGCAAGCGGCCTATGACATCGCCCGCTTCACGGCCGAAGACCCGGCCGCGGGCCTGCCAGACGAAGCCGACCTTGCACTGGGCGAGGCGGCCCAGCTCGACCTGGACCTGTTCCACCCCTGGGACATCAACGCTGCGCAGGCGGCCGACATCGCCACCCGCTGCGAGGCGGCTGCACTGTCGGTCGACAAGCGCATCACCAACTCCGAAGGCGGCGGAGTGTCCGCACAGCAGTCGCACTTCTTCGCCGGCAACAGCCGCGGCTTTCGCGGGGGTTATGCGAGTTCGCGCCATTCGTTGTCGGTCGCGCCGATTGCGTCGTTGCCCGGCAAGGGCGGCGACGACATGCAACGTGACGCCTGGTACAGCTCGATGCGTGCGCCGGGTGATCTGGCTGCGCCCGAGGCCGTGGGCCGTTACGCCGCCGAGCGGGCCTTGTCGCGCCTCAACTCGCGCAAGATCAAGACCTGTGAAGTGCCGGTGTTGTTCGAGTCCACGCTCGCCGCCGGTTTGCTCGGCGCCTATGTGCAGGCGACCAGCGGTGGCTCGCTCTATCGCAAGTCGTCGTTCCTGCTCGAAAGCCTGGGCCAGCAAGTGCTGCCCGAGCACATCGACATCCACGAAGACCCGCACCTGCGCGGCGCCAAGGGCAGCGCGCCGTTCGACGATGAAGGTGTGGTGACGCAGGTGCGCGACGTGGTCAAGGCCGGTGTCGTGCAGGGCTACTTTCTTTCCAGCTACTCGGCTCGCAAGCTGGGCATGCGCACCACCGGGCATGCAGGCGGCTCGCAGAACCTCATCCTCACCAGCCGGCTCACCCAGTCCAGCGACAACCTCGAAGCCATGTTGCGCAAGCTCGACCGTGGCCTCTTCGTCATCGAGCTGATGGGCCAGGGCGTCAACTACGTGACCGGCGACTACTCGCGCGGTGCGGCGGGTTTCTGGGTGGAGAAGGGGCGCATCGCCTACCCGGTGCACGAGATCACCATTGCCGGCAACCTGCGCGAGATGTTCAAGCGCATCACCGCGGTGGGTGCAGACACCTACACCATGGGCACCAAGACCATCGGTTCGGTGTTGATCGA
This sequence comes from Rhizobacter sp., assembly GCF_031412075.1. Lineage (GTDB taxonomy): Bacteria > Pseudomonadota > Gammaproteobacteria > Burkholderiales > Burkholderiaceae_C > Rhizobacter. The sequence continues at coordinate 10,738 of NZ_JANOCG010000269.1, read as the reverse complement.
GCGCATGAAAATCGCAGGCCACTGAACGCGTGATGGGCTGACGCTACGCTGACCACCGGCGCTGCGAGTACGCGGAATTGCGCACGGGTAAATCCCGTTCAGACGCTACCGACCCCCTCCTAGAATTTGGCAGCAAAACTGCTTTGGCCAATCAGGAGACTATTCATGCAGCGCCGTTCCTTTGTTCATGGTGCCGGTATCGCCGGTGTGTTGGCTGCGGGCACCGCCCCGGCCATTGTTCACGCTCAAACTGCCATTCGCTGGCGTCTTGCTTCGAGCTTTCCGAAGGCGCTCGACACCATTTATGGCGCCGCCGAGGTGTTCGCCAAGGCTGTCACGACGATGTCGGGTGGCAAGTTCCAGATCTCTGTTCACGCGGCCGGCGAGCTGATGCCTGCTTTCGGCGTGGTCGACGGCGTGCAGGCTGGCACCGTCGAGATGGCGCACACCGCACCCTATTACTTCTTCGGCAAGGACCCCACCTTCGCTCTCGACTGCGCCATTCCCTTCGGTCTCAACAGCCGCCAGATGAGCGCCTGGATGTACGAAGGCAACGGCCTCAAGCTGACGCGTGAGTTCTATTCCAAGTTCAACATCGTCAACTTCCCGATGGGCAACACCGGCGCACAGATGGGCGGCTGGTATCGCAAGGAGATCAAGTCACTGGCCGACATCAAGGGCCTGAAGATGCGCATCGGCGGCTTCGGTGGCGCGGTGCTGGCTCGCATTGGCGGCGTGCCGCAAAACATCCCCGGCGGCGAGATCTACCAGGCGCTCGAGAAGGGCACGATCGACGCGGCCGAGTGGGTGGGCCCGTACGACGACCTGAAGCTCGGCTTCAACAAGGTGGCGCCCAACTACTACTACCCCGGCTGGTGGGAAGGTGGCCCCCAGCTCTCGCTGTACATCAACAACAAGGCCTTTGAAGGGCTCTCGCCCGAGTACAAGGCCATCGTCGAGGCGGCAGCTTCGCAGGCGCACGTCGACATGCAGGCCCGCTACGATGCACGCAACCCGGCTGCGCTGAAGCAGCTGGTGGGCGCAGGCACCAAGCTGTTCCGCTTCCCGAAAGACGTGATGGAGGGCGCTTTCAAGGAAGCCATGGCGCTGTACAGCGAACTCAGCAGCACCAACCCGGCCTGGAAGAAGATCTACGAAGACTACTCAGCCTTCCGCCGCGACGCCAACCTGTGGTTCCGCTTCACCGAAGCCGGCTTCGACGACTTCATGCAGGCGCAGAAGCTGTAATCGCTGTCAGCACGCTGCAGTTCATCAAGGGCTCCCGGATGGGGGCCCTTTTTGTTTGTGCTGGAGCCGTCAAGCCGTTGGTGGACCGCTGCCGCCCACCAACCGGCCGAACGCGGCCAGCACCTGTGGATCGGCGGTCTGGAACACGATCGTGCCGGGCATGCGGGTCTTGACCATCAGGCGAGGCGAGATCAGCCAGGTGAGATAGGGGATGTGGATCAGCTTGATCTGCGTGATGTCGGTCAGCGCGACCTGCTTGTCGCTGAACCAGGTCTGGCGGATGTGCGTCTCGCTGATGCTGGTGCGGCTGCGCAAGATCCACACGAAGCAGCCGATCACGAAGCCCAGCATCATCAGCAGGAACACCCACGCCACCCACGAGCTGGGCTGAGCCAGCAGTTGCGGCAGCACGCGCCAGCCGTAGACCACCATGCCGAGCACCAAGGTGGTGGCGAGCATCTTGACGAGGGGCGTGAAGGCCGGCCCTTCGAGACGGGCCGGTGCGGCGTCTCTCATTTGGGCGCGCTTGCGGCGTCAGCCGGCTGTGTCTTGAACAGGTCGTCGATGTTCTGATTCTTGTCGCCGTAGCCTGTCTCAGTGGGCGCTTCGATCTTCACCTTGTCGAGATCAACCTTGATTTCCTTGTCGAGGAAGACCGTGACGGTCTGCGGGAAGAAGATGACGATCACGACCAGCACCAGCTGCAGGACCACCCACGGAATGGCGCCCAGGTAAATGTCGTTGGATTTCACTTTCTCCGGGATGCCGCCATTCTTGAACAAGGTGTCTGAAATGCCTCGAAGGTAGAAGAGCGCAAAGCCGAAGGGAGGGTGCATGAAGCTCGTCTGCATGTTCACGCACAGCAGCACGCCGAACCAGATCAGGTCGATGCCCAGCTTGTCGGCCACCGGGCCGAGCAGGGGCAAGATGATGAAGGCGATCTCGAAGAAGTCGAGAAAGAAGGCCAGGATGAAGATGAAGATGTTGACGGCGATCAGGAAGCCGATCTGGCCACCCGGCAGATCCAACAGCATGTGCTCGATCCACTTGCCACCATCGACGCCCTGGAATACGAGCGAGAAAACGCGAGAGCCGATGAGGATGAACACCACCATCGCGGTGATGCGCATGGTGTTCGTCATGGCATCTTTCACCAACGCCCAGCTCAGTCGCCTGTGGATGGCAGCGAGTATGAAGGCGCCCACCGCGCCCATGGCGCCCGCTTCGGTCGGTGTGGCGATAGCAGTCTTGATACCGGGCAGGCCGCCCATGCTGCCCAGCACGGCGAAGATCAGAATGGCCGAGGGGATGATCCCGCGCAGGCACTTTCCCCACAGCGCCCAGCCGTTGAGCGTGCGTGCGCTCTTGGGCACGCCGGGCACATGCTCTGGCTTGATGCGCGACAACAAGAAGGTGTAAAGCGCGAACAGCAGCACCTGCAGGATCGACGGGCCCCAGGCGCCCTTGTACATGTCGCCCACCGAACGGCCCAACTGGTCGGCCATCACCACCAGCACCAGGGAGGGCGGTACGAGCTGTGTGATGGTGCCCGAGGCGGCCAGCACGCCGGTGGCGTAGCGCATGTTGTAGCCGTAGCGCATCATCACCGGCAGCGAGATCATCGCCATCGCGATCACCTGGCCGGCCACGGTGCCGGTGATGGCGCCAAGGATGAAGCCGACGATGATCACCGAGTAGCCAAGGCCGCCACGCATCGGGCCGAAGAGCTGGCCCATGGAGTCGAGCATGTCTTCGGCCAGGCCGCACTTCTCCAGGATGGCCCCCAACAGCGTGAAGAAGGGGATGGCCAGCAGCAAATCGTTGGACAGGATGCCGAACACATTGAGCGGCAGGTTGGCCATGAAGTTGACCGGGAACCAGCCCATCTGGATGGCGATGAAGCCGCACAGAAGGCCCAAGGCCGACAGCGAGAACGCCACCGGGAACCCGATCAGCATGATCAGGATCAGCCCCAGGAACATCAGGGGCGCGAAGGTCTCCATGCTCATGACAGCCCCTCGCCCGACGAGTACAACGGTCGATCCCCCGAGGGGATGCGGGCCGGCTTGGGAGCGGCCCGGTGCTCGGCCTGTTGCGTGCTTGCCTTCATGCGGCTCATTGCAACGGCCTCTCGTAGTGGATGTCCATGTCGTACTTGTGCATCAGCCACCCGACGCGTTTGATGATCTCGGCCAGGCCTTGCAGGATCACGAGGCTGAACCCCAAAGGCAGGGTCAGCATGGCGGGCCAGCGCACCAGCCCACCCGCGTTGTTGGACATCTCGTTGGTCTCGTACATCTTCACGAACAGCGGGAAAGAGAAATACAGCATCGCAAACATCACCGGCAGCAAGAAGAAAACCAGGCCGAAGAGATCGATGAAGACTTGGGTCTTGCCGGACCAGCGGCCGTAGAGCACGTCGACTCGTACATGCTCGTTGACGCGCAGAACCTGCGATGCGCCGAACATCACGCAAGCGGCGAACAGATACCACTGAATCTCGAGGAATGCGTTGGAGCTAATGCTCAGGCTGTAGCGGACGAGGGCGTTGGTGGCGCTGATGAAGCACGACGCGATGACGGCCCATTTGGCAATGGCGCCGAACGCATCGGAAATCGAATCGACGAACTTGGCGAAGGCAAGCAGCGCGTTCATGCGAAGAGAGTCCCGGTGGTGGATCGGAGATCGGAAAGACGCCGCTGTAGCCTGGCGAGGGAGCGGCGGATTGTAGGGAGCCGCATTGTGGCGACGCCACGGGCGTTTCCCTGAGCGGTCGAGCGAGTGAGAGAGGGTGGCATAGGCTGTATCAGACAACGGCCGACGAAGTGCCGCAACGGGTCTAACAGCTACGTGAAACTACGGGCCAGGTAGGTCGGGTGGCGTTCAGCCGCCGGTCGCGGCGCGGTACAGCTTGCCCGAACGTGCGCCGGAGCGACAGAAGGCCAGGATGGGCTTGGGCAGCTCGGACAGCAGCTCGGCCATGCGGGCGATCTCTTGCGGTGTCTGCACCCCCGGGTTGACCGGCAAGAAGGCGTAGCGCAGGCCGGCCGCCAAGGCGGCGGCCTCCATCTGCGCGTGGGTGGGCTGGTCAGGGCCGCCTTCGTGGTCAGGCCGGTTGTTGATCACGCTCTTGAAGCCGTTTTGCGCAGCCCAGGCCATGGCCGCTGGGTCGAGCTGGGGAGCGGCGCAGACGCCGGGGCCGATTTGCTGGACGTTCGGTGTGTTCATGCGCAGCTTTCACATCAGCGGCTGAGGGCCTGTTTCACCGCCGCAGAGACGGTGCCCATGTCGGCCTTGCCGGCCAGTGCGGTCTTCACCGCGCCCATCACCTTGCCCATGTCGCCGGGGCCGCTGGCGCCGAGGTCGGCGACGATCTTGGCCACTTCAGTGGCCACCTCGTCGACGCTCAGGCGCTTGGGCAAATAAGCTTCGAGCACGTTGAGCTCGGCAGTTTCTTTCTCGACCAGGTCGGGCCGGTTGCCGGCCGCGAACTGCGTGATCGAATCGCGGCGTTGTTTGATGAGCTTGTCGATGATGGCGATCACCGCGGCATCGTCGAGCACGACGCGCTCGTCGACTTCTTTCTGCTTCAGTGCCGCGAGCAGGCCGCGGATGGTCAGCAGGCGCGCCGAGTCCTTGGCGCGCATGGCGGTCTTCATGTCTTCGGTGATCTGGTCTTTGAGGCTCATCATGTGCTCCGCACGAGGGGTAGAAACGACAAAGCCCGCTTGGCGCGGGCTTCGACTGCGTTGAGCGCCAGGGGCGATCAGTACATGCGCTTGGGCAGCTGCATGCTGCGAATGCGCTTGAAGTGGCGCTTCACTGCAGCAGCCTTCTTGCGCTTGCGCTCGGCCGTGGGCTTTTCGTAGAACTCGCGGGCGCGCAGGTCGGTCAGCAGGCCCAGCTTTTCAATCGTGCGCTTGAAACGGCGCAGAGCCACGTCGAACGGCTCATTCTCTTTGACGCGAATAGAAGTCATAGATCCAGAAGTTGATGCGCTCGGTGTTCGCCCGGTGTCTCAGGGTGGAGGTTCCGGAATCCAGCCCCTTGACTTGCAAGAGAAAGCTTGGACGAATCGCAGCGCGGGTTTTTGCCAGCAAAGACCGCGATTATATGCACACCGCCAGGGTGATGCAAGATTCTTGTTAGCGGGTGCTCTCTGCCTTGGAAGCGGCCATCGCCCGGGCACAAGCCGCGGCGCTGGCCCAGGCCCATTGGAAGTTGTAGCCGCCCAGCCAACCGGTGACGTCGACCACCTCGCCGATGAAGTGCAGCCCAGGGATCTTGCTGCTTTCCATCGATTGGGAGCTGAGCTCCCGGGTGTCGACGCCCCCGGCGGTGACTTCGGCCTTGCGGTAGCCCTCGGTGCCGGAGGGCGTGAGCTCCCAGCTTTCCAGGCCCTGGGCGAGCTGCTGCAGGTCGCGGTCTCGCACATCGGCCAGCAGCCGGTCACCCAGGCCGGGCTGACGGGCCAGCCAGCTGTCGGCCAGGCGGGCGGGCAGCACGGCCGCGAGCTCGGTCGCCAGCTTGCGTTTGGAGCCGAGTTTGCTGCGGGCCAGGTGCCCAGCCAGGTCGGCGCCGGCGGCCAGGTCGATCTTCAGCGGCGTGCCGGGCAGCCAGAAGCTCGAAATCTGCAACACGGCAGGGCCGCTCAGGCCGCGGTGGGTGAACAGCAGGTCTTCAAGGAACCGGCCTTTGCCGCTGTAAATGTCGACCGGCAGCGACAGGCCGGCCAGACTCACGAAAGGCGCCCACTGGGCGGCGTTGAAAGTGAGCGGAACGAGGGCCGGGCGCGTTTCGACGAGGCGGTGGCCGAACTGCTTGGCCAGCCGGTAGCCAAAATCAGTGGCGCCGATCTTGGGGATCGACAAGCCTCCGGTGGCGACGACCACTCGCGCTGCGCGCACAGGGCCACGCTCGGTGTCGAGCTCGAAACCGGCACCGGCCTGCCGTACCTCCTGCACGCCGCAGGGTTGCCAGCGGGTCACGTGGCCCTGCTCACATTCACGCAGCAGCATGCCGATGACGTCTTCGGCCGACTCGTCGCAGAACAGCTGCCCCTTGTGCTTCTCGTGCCAGGCGATGCGGTGGCGTTGCACCAGGGTGATGAAGTCTTGCGGCGTGTAGCGGGCCAACGCCGAGCGGCAGAAGTGCGGGTTGGCCGAGAGAAAGTGGGCTGGCCCCGCGTCGCGGTTGGTGAAGTTGCAGCGGCCGCCGCCCGAGATGCGGATCTTTTCGGCCACCTTGGGCGCGTGGTCGATCAGCAGCACCGTCACGCCCAACTGCCCCGCCACACCGGCGCAAAACAAGCCTGCGGCTCCCGCGCCGATCACCACCGCATCAAAACTCTGCATCGGCGGATTATCGCGAGGCTTCCTAGAATCGCGCGCTTCAGCCCGAGCCTCGCCCCATGATCCCTTCACCCTCACAGCACGCCCAGGCCACCTGGGCCGTGCGTTTGCAGTTCTTCGTGGCGGGCGCGCTCTTTGCCACCTGGGGTGTGCATGTGCCCACCGTGAAATTGCACTACGCACTCGGCGAGCAGGCCCTGGCAATCGCCATGCTGGCGGCCGGTGTAGGTGCCGTGGGCACGCTGACGCAGGCCGGGCGCATCGTGGGGCGGCAGGGCCCGCGCCGCGCCACCATCGTGTCGGGTGTGTTGTGCGCCCTCAGCGTGGGGGCGCTGTTGGTGTCGAGCCACTATGCGGTGCTGTTGGCGTTGATGGTGGTGTTCGGTGCCGGCATGAGTTTGTTTGACGTGTCGATCAACGCCGCTGCCAGCGACCTGGAGCGCCTGGGTGGGCGCAGCCTGATGAGCGGCTTTCACGGCATGTTCAGCCTGGGCGGCATGGCCGGGGCGGCCCTGGGCAGCGCCTTGTTGGCGCGCCAGGTGGAGCCCAATGCGCACCTGCTCGGCATGGCTCTGAGCTCGTTGATTGCGATCGTGGCCGCGGGCGCGGTGATGCTGCGCACCGTGGCCGGTGCCTCCGAGGACGCGCCGCGCTTTGCGTTGCCACGTGGCGTGCTGGCACTGCTGGGCATTCTGGCCGCGCTCGGTTTGATTGCCGAAGGTGCGATGTACGACTGGAGCGTGCTCTACATGACACAGGAGCTGCACAGCGAGCCGGGCTTTGCAGCCTTGGCTTATGCCAGTTTCAGCGCGGCGATGGCGGTAGCGCGCTTTGGGGGTGACTGGGTGCGCGAGCGTGTCAGCCCACCGTTGCTGATGAGTTCGAGCGCTGCGCTGGCCGCAGTGTCCATGGCGGCCGTGCTCTGGATCGCCCACCCTGTCGCCGCTCTGGTGGGGTTCGCGCTGGTCGGCCTGGGGTTTGCGAACGTGGTGCCGGTGCTGTTCAGTACCGCGGCCAAGTTCGACGCCAACCCGGCGCACGGCATTGCCGTGGTGGCGTCACTCGGCTACCTGGGAATGATGGCCGGCCCACCCTTGATCGGCATCATTGCCGAGTACTCGTCGCTGACCGCGGGTCTCGTGTCGGTGGTGGTGTTCGCCGCGGTGCTGTCCGTGGCCGCACCGCGGGTGCTCAGCCCTTCCAGGTGAACGGGAACTTCAGCTGCTTCCAGAAGCCGTTGGGCACGTAGTCGCCGACCACGCCGTACTGGTCCGGCCAGGCGCGGTCTGACTTCACGGCCGTGCCAAACAGGTAGTCCAGGAAGGCGAAGTGCGCCGCGTAGTTCTTGTCGATGGCCTCGTTGTCTTGCGAGTGGTGCCAGTGGTGGAAGTTGGGCGTGACGATCAGGTAGCGCAGCGGCCCGAGCCGCACGCTCACGTTGGCGTGGTTGAACACCGCCTGGAAGCCGACGATCACGATGTAGGCGTCGATCACCGGCTTGCTGAAGCCCAGCACGTAGATCGGCGCCAGCACCAGCGTGCGGGTGATCAGCAGCTCGAGAATGTGCTGACGCGAGCCGGCCAGCCAGTCCATGCTTTTCACGCTGTGGTGCACCGCATGCAGGCGCCACAGCAGCGGCACCTCGTGGTAGGCGCGGTGCGTCCAGTACTGCACCAGGTCGGCCACCAGCACGATGAGGAACACCGCCACCCAGAAGTTGAGCCCCGCCACCCAGCCGCGGATGCCGTCATTCGCCGCCCATCCGAAAAGCTTGTGCACCAACAGGTTGGTGGCCAACAGGATGAAGCCGACCACCATGTGGTTGACGATGAAGTGGTGGAAGTCGGTCTGCCACTCGGCGCGAAAGACGGGTTGGTCTTTGCGCAGGGCGAAGAGCTTCTCGATGAAGATGAAGATCAGAGTGGAGCCCAGCAGGTCGAGGATGAACCAGTCGAGCCCGATGTAAGGCGTGTTGTCGGGGAAGTTGGGGTTGACGGGTACGGCGTGGGCACCCAGCAGCACCGTGAGCGCCACGATCACGAAGGCCGAGGCCGACAGCCAGCGCGCGCGGCCCCGAATGATGTTCAGCAAGGCGAGCGAGCCCGAGAGCACCAGCGCACCGAGCATCACCTTGCGGATGATGTCGACGTTGTAGCTCTTGCGCAGCTCGGGCGTCGTCAGGTACTCGGGGAAGTGGAAGGCAATCACCCCCAGCAGGCACAGGATGCCCAGCGACAACGCGATCACTCCGCTGACCATGCCGTGCCCGGGCCGCAGCTCGCCGTGTGATTCAGAAAGCTGGTTGAGTTTGTCGAGCTTGATCATGCATCCCTCTTTTTTTGTGCGCGCCGATTATCGGTCGCCAAAGAGGGCTCAGGCGGCGCGCGTCGCCCCTGATTCGTGGGCCAATTCACGCGCCAAAGAGGCCACGCCGCGGATCACGTCGCCCACCACGATGATGGCGGGGCTGCCCAGGCCTTCGCGTTCGATCAGGCCCGTCAGGTCGCCGAGCAGGCCCACGGCATGGCGTTGTTGCGGCAGGCTCGCGTGCTGCACCACGGCGACCGGGGTGTTGCCGCCCAGGCCTTGCAGCAAGCCATGCTGCAGGTGGGCGGCCTGCGACACCCCCATGTAGATCACCAGGGTGAGGCCTTGTGCGGCAGCGGCCGCCAGCGTGGGCCAGTCGATGGCGGCGTCTTGGCCCTTGGCATGGCCGGTGACGAAGATCACGCCATGCGCATGGTCGCGGTGGGTGAGTGGTACGCCCAGTGCCGTGACGGCGGCCAGGCCCGAGGTGATGCCATTGACGACGTCGACCGCGATGCCGAGCGCACGCAAGTGCTCCACCTCTTCGCCGCCTCGGCCGAAGACGAACGGGTCGCCGCCCTTGAGCCGCACCACACGCTCACCCTTGAGCGCTTCAGCGGCCATCAGCTTTTCGATGAAGGCCTGCGGCGTGCTCGCGCAACCGCCGCGTTTGCCCACATGGATGATGCGAGTGGAGCGGCGTGCGTAGCGCAGCACCGCCTCGCCCACCAGGTCATCGACCAGCAGCACGGTGGCGCGGCGGATCGCGCGCACGGCCTTGATCGTCAAGAGCTCGGGGTCGCCCGGGCCGGCACCGACCAGGGTCACGTGGGTCAAGCCAACTTCTCCTGCGGGTGGGCGTGGGCCAGGGCCGCCCGCGAAGCGAGCAGGCAGGCCACCTGCTGCGCCAGCGGCCCGGGCGCTGGTTTTTCGCCGCTGATGACGGACTGGATGTACATGGCGGTGGTGGCCGCGTCGCAGGTGCGCGGCAGCACCGGCAGCTCGCGCAGCACACCGTCGTGGGCGGGTACCGACAGGTCGTTGCGCAAAAAGCCGTCGATGAACACGTCGAGCCGGGGCAGGCGGCGCGGGTCGGCGACCGGTTCGCCCTCGGTGCCGCGCATCAAGAGCGCGTTGGCCACCGTGTTTTGCAAGAACTCGGTGAGCATGGTTGCGTACTCGGGATGCGTGTAGTTGACGACGCGCAGCGCCGTGCCAGCGGGGCAGGGGTCGAGCAGCTTGGCGATGGTGTGGCCCGAGTTGCGCAAGCCGATGGTCCAGCGTGCGTCGAGCAGGCGCGCCAGGGGTGGGCACAGCAGGTCGGTGCGGATGTAAACAGGCTCGCGTCGCTGCCATGCAGCGGACACGTCGCCCGCGTCGCGCGCCACAGGCAAGCCCAGGTCGTGAAAGATCTCGGCGGTGGTCACGCGGCCCGGGTCTTCAGGCATGCCGTGCACCAGCACCGGCACGTCTTCCTGCGCCAGCAGCAAGGCCAGCAGCGTGGTGAGGTTGGGCAGCTTGCGTGCACCGTTGTACGACGGCAGCACCACCGCCGGCTGCCGGGTGGTGATGGGCAGGCAGCGTGCGGTGGCGGCCTGCAGGAAGCCTGCGGTCTCGTCCACCGTCTCGCCCTTGATGCGCATGGCCATGGCAAACGCGCCGAGCTCGAGGTCGGTCACGTGGCCGTCGAGCACCTGGCTCATCAGGTCGTGCGCCTGCTCGGTGTTGAGCGAGCGGGCGCCTTCTTTGCCGCGGCCGATTTCTTTGATGTAGTGGCTGATGCTCATGGTGTATCCCTGGTTCTGTTTCGCAAGACCCGGGCCATGGGATGA
>NZ_JANOCG010000268.1:0-1575 GCF_031412075.1 Rhizobacter sp. | reverse complement strand
TGCGCATTTCCTTCTCGACCGAACTGTTGGGCAGGAAGGCCAGGCCGTGGCCTTCGAGTGCCATGGCTTTCAGGCCTTCGGCCATGTCGGTCTCGTAGATGGGGTCGAGCAAGAGCGGCTCGGGTGACAGCTTGATGATCTGCTCGACCAGGCGGCCGAGGTAGGCGCCGGAGGCATAGCTCAGGAACGGCACCTTCTCGCCCGCCCTGGCCGGCAGGCGAAACAGGGGCTGGCCCTTGGCATCGGCCTTGGCATACGGGGCCAGCGTTTCCTGGCCCACGCTGAGCATCTCGTAGCGGTCGGGGTTCAACTGCAACGGCTGCGAGGGGTGGTGATAGGCAATCAACAGGTCGCAGCTGCCTTCGGTGAGCAGCATCACCGCGTCGTGCACGTTGAGCGCCATCAGGCGGCTCTTGAGCGCGCCGAAGCGCTGGCGCAGGTCCATCACCCAGTGCGGGAAGAAAGTGACCGACAGCGAGTGCGGCACGGCGAACTCGATCATGTCTTGCCCGGCCACCTGGTGGCTGTGCATCATGTTGCGCGTGGTCTGCAAGGCGCCCAGGATTTCGAGCGCCTGCGAACGAAAGGTCTCGCCCGCCGGCGTGAGGCGTGTGGGGTACGAAGACCGGTCGACGAGGTCGATGCCGGCCCAGGCCTCGAGCGCCTGGATGCGGCGCGAAAACGCCGGCTGCGTGACGTGGCGCAGCTGCGCCGAGCGCGAGAAGCTGTGCGTCTCGGCCAGGCTCACGAAGTCTTCAAGCCACTTGGTTTCCATCGCCTTCTGGGTCGCCTTCCTGGCCGCTTTGCTGGAGTCGCCACATTTCAGCATAGCGGCCGTCTTGCGCCAGCAACTCGCCGTGGGTGCCACGCTCCAGGATACGGCCGTGTTCCATCACCAGGATCTGGTGCGCGTCGACCACGGTCGAGAGCCGGTGCGCGATCACCAGCGCCGTCTTGTTGCGGGCGACGCCTTGCAGCTCGGCCTGGATGGCGCGCTCGTTGGCCGAGTCGAGCGCCGAGGTGGCTTCGTCGAAGATCATGATCGGCGGGTTCTTCAGCAGCGTGCGCGCAATCGCCACACGCTGCTTCTCACCGCCACTGAGCTTCAACCCACGTTCGCCCACCGCCGTGTCGTAGCCTTTGGGGGTGGAGGCGATGAAGTTGTGGATGCGCGCGGCCTTGGCGGCTGCTTCCACCTCGGCCTGGCCCGCGCCCGCGCGGCCGTAGGCGATGTTGTAGGCCACCGTGTCGTTGAAGAGCACGGTGTCTTGCGGCACGATGCCAATGGCCTGGCGCAAGCTGCCCTGCGTGACCTGGCGGATGTCTTGCCCGTCGATGCTGATGGCGCCGGCGTTCACGTCGTAGAAGCGGTAGAGCAGCCGCGCCAGCGTGCTCTTGCCGGCGCCCGACGGGCCGACCACCGCGATCGTGTGCCCGGCCGGGATCTCGAAGCTCACGCCGTCGAGGATCGGCCTGGAGGCTTCGTACGAGAAGCTCACGTTCTCGAACCGCACGACCGGCGGCGCATCGGCGTGCAGCGCCACGGCATCGGGCGCGTCGCGCACCTCGCGCTCG
>NZ_JANOCG010000267.1:0-10791 GCF_031412075.1 Rhizobacter sp. | reverse complement strand
CACCAGATGGCCTCGAACCCACTGCCTCCGCTGGCACGCAAGCCCGGCACAGTGGGCTTGTCCGCCGGCCCCGAGGTGCAGATCATGGGCGAAGACGGCACGCTGCTGGGCGCCAACGAGATCGGCGAGATTGTCATCAAGGGCCGCAACGTGACCGAGGGTTACGAGAACAACCCCAAGGCCAATGCCGAAGGTTTCCTCAACGGCTGGTTTCGCACCGGCGACCAGGGCACAAAAGACAACGACGGCTACATCAGCATCACCGGCCGGCTGAAAGAGATCATCAACCGGGGTGGCGAGAAGGTGAGCCCGCGCGAGGTCGATGAAATCCTGATGGACCACCCGGCCGTGGCGCAGGTGGTCTGTTTCGGCATGCCGCACCCCAAGCTGGGTGAAGAGGTGGCGGCCGTCGTGGTGCTCAAGGAAGGCGCCGCAGCCACCGACCGCGAGCTGCAAGACTTCGTGGCCAAACGTGCCGCCGACTACAAGGTGCCCAAGAAGATCTTGTTCATGGACGAGATCCCGAAAGGCGCCACCGGCAAGCTGCAACGCATCGGGTTGGCGCAGAAGCTGGGGCTGTGACCCCGGCGTGACGGTTCAGAGTTTTCCTATCCATCTACTAGCAACGAGGTTCGACGTGATGAGATTCAAGCTGCACACCGTGATCGCCGCCTTCGGCCTGGCCGCTGCAACGGCCACCGCCCCCGCTCTCGCCGCCTGGGAACCCACCAAGCCCATCGAATTCGTGGTGCCCGCCGGCACCGGCGGTGGCGCCGACCAGATGGCGCGTTTCATCCAGGGCATGGCCGCCAAGCACAAGCTCACTTCGCAGCCCATCATCGTGGTCAACAAGGCCGGTGGTGCAGGCGCCGAAGGCTTCTTGGACGTGAAGGGCGACAAGGGCAACCCGCACAAGATCGTCATCACGCTCTCGAACCTGTTCACCACCCCGCTGGCCACCGGTGTGCCCTTCAACTGGCGCGACCTGACGCCGGTGTCGATGCTGGCACTCGACCAGTTCATCTTGTGGGTCAACGCCGACTCGCCACACAAGAACGCCAAGGACTTCATGGCCGCCGTCAAGGCCTCTCCCGACAAGACCTTCAAGATGGGCGGCACCGGCTCCAAGCAAGAAGACCAGATCATCACCGTGCTGCTGGAAAACACGCTCGGCAAGAAGATGATCTACGTGCCCTTCAAGGGCGGCGGCGACGTGGCCGTGCAACTGGTGGGCAAGCACATCGACTCCACCGTCAACAACCCGATCGAAGCCGAATCGCACTGGCGCGCCGGCAAGCTGCGCCCGCTGTGCGTGATGGACAAGGACAAGCTGCCCTACACCACCAAGCTCACGGCCACCGAGTCGTGGGCCGACGTGCCGCCTTGCGGCTCGGTGGGCCTGCGTGTCAGCTATCTGATGCTGCGCGGCGTCTTCATGACACCCGGCGCCACCCCCGACCAGGTCGCCTATTACAACGGCCTGTTCGACAAGCTTCGCGCACTGCCCGAGTGGAAAGAGTTCATGGAAAAGGGTGCCTTCCGCCAGACCAGCCTGAAGGGCGCCGAGTTCGTTGACTGGCTGGGCAAGAACGAGCACATCCACCGCCTGCTGATGAAAGAAGCCGGGTTCATGGCGACCAACTGATCGCCATGAGCCCCCCCACCGAAGACAACACCGACACCACCCCACCAGCCGGCCCGAGCACGCGCGGGCCCGAGCTGGCCGTGGCCGCCTTCCTGCTGCTGGTGGCCGGGATGGTGATCACCGACAGCCTGCGCGTGGGCATCGGCTGGGCTGACGACGGGCCGCGCTCGGGCTACTTTCCGTTCTACATCGGGCTCTTGCTGCTGGCCTCCAGCGGCACGGTGTTTGTCTCGACGCTGCTGCGCTGGCGCCAGCCGAGCCCGGTGTTTGCCGAGCGCTCGCAGTTGAAGACCGTGTTCGCCATGCTGATCCCGATGGTGGTCTACGTCGGCGGCATCGCCTTGCTGGGCATCTACCTGTCGTCGCTGGTGTTGATCGCCTACTTCATGCGGCGCTACGGCAAGTTTGGCTGGCCGGTCACGGCCACCGTGTCGATCGGGGTGCCGCTGGCCTTCTTCCTCGTGTTCGAGCGCTGGTTCCTGGTGCAGTTGCCCAAGGGCCCGATCGAACGACTCTTGGGGTTCTGATGGAAGAAATCAACAACCTGATGCACGGCTTCAGCGTCGCGCTGACGCTGCCCAACATCGTCTACATGCTGGTCGGCATCACGCTCGGTGTGCTGATCGGTGTGCTGCCTGGGCTGGGCGGTGCGAATGGCATCGCCATCTTGCTGCCGCTCACCTTCACGATGAACCCCACGTCGGCCATCATCATGCTGTCGTGCATCTACTGGGGTGCGCTGTTCGGTGGGGCCATCACCTCGATCCTGTTCAACATCCCCGGCGAGCCGTGGTCGGTGGCCACCACCTTCGACGGCTACCCAATGGCGCAGAACGGCAAGGCCGCACAAGCGCTCACCGCCGCCTTCACCTCGTCGTTCGTCGGTGCGCTGTTCGCGGTCGTGTTGATCACTTTCCTCGCACCGCTCCTCGCCAAGTTCGCGCTCAAGTTCGGGCCGGCGGAGTTTTTTGCGGTGCAGCTGCTCACCTTCTGCAGCTTCGTCGGCATGAGCAAGGAACCACCGGCCAAAGTGATCGCCGCGATGATGCTCGGCTTTGCGCTTGCCGCCGTGGGCATGGACACCGTGACCGGCCAGTTGCGCATGACCTATGGCGTGACCGACCTGCTCAAGGGCTTTGACTTTTTGATCGCCGTGATCGGCCTCTTCGGCATCGGCGAGATCTTGCTGACCATGGAAGAAGGCCTGGCCTTCAAGGGCAAGAGCGCACGCATCAACGCACGCGTGGTGCTGCAAACCTGGCGCGAGCTGCCGCGCTACTGGCTGACCTTTTTGCGCTCCACCGCGATTGGCTGCTGGATGGGCATCACCCCGGGGGGCGCCACACCCGCCTCGTTCATGAGCTATGGCGTGGCACAGCGCATGTCGAAAGACCCACAAAGTTTTGGCAAGGGGCAGATCGAAGGGGTGCTCGCCCCCGAAACTGCCGCCCATGCGGCCGGCACCTCGGCCCTGCTGCCTATGCTCACGCTCGGCATTCCCGGCTCGCCCACGGCCGCCGTGCTGCTGGGTGGCCTGCTGATCTGGGGCCTGCAACCGGGGCCCATGCTCTTCATCGAGCAGAAAGACTTCGTCTGGGGCCTGATCGCCTCGATGTACCTCGGCAACATCGTCGGCCTGCTGGTGGTGCTGACGACCGTGCCGTTCTGGGCGGCGATTCTGCGCATCCCGTTCTCGGTGATCGCGCCGGTGATCGTGGTCATCTGCGCGATCGGCGCGTACACCGTGCACAGCTCGATGTTCGACGTGGTGATGATGATGGTGTTCGGCGTGGTCGGCTACCTGTTCAAGAAGCTCAAGTACCCGCTGGCGCCGCTGGTGCTGGCCTTGGTGCTGGGCGACATGGCCGAAGCGAGCTTCAGGCAGTCGATGTTGCTGTCGCAGGGCAGCATGAGCATCTTCTGGTCGAACTGGCTGGTGGGCAGCATTGCCGGCCTGGCCCTGGTGATGCTGCTGTCGCCCGTGTTGGGCACCGCACGCAGGCTGCTCCGGGAACGGGAGCGCACCGCATGAAGATCGCGGTGGTCGGCGCGGGCGCGATTGGCGGCTACCTGGGCGCCAAGCTCGCGCTCAGCGGTGAAGACGTGACCTTCATCGCGCGCAACAAGAACCTCGCGGCCATCAACGCCTACGGCTTCAAGCTGATCCTGGAAGACGGCAGCGAGCAACATGCCGCCAACGTGCGCGCCGTGCAGGCGATGGCCGACGCCGGCCCGCAAGACGCGGTGCTGCTGACGCTGAAGGCGCACCAGGTGAAGGACGTGCTGCCCGAGCTGCGCGCGCTCTTCGGGCCCGAGACCATGGTCGTCACCATGATCAACGGCCTGCCCTGGTGGTACTTCCACAAGCTGGCCGGGCCGTATGAAGGCCGTCAGCTGGAGAGTGTCGACCCGGGCGGCGTGATCGCCGCCCACATCGAGCCCGAGCGGGTGATCGGCAGTGTGGTCTACCCGGCGGCCGAGCTCGTCGCGCCCGGCGTCGTGCGCGTGATCGAAGGCAACCGCTTCACGCTCGGTGAGCCCGACGGCAGCCGCAGCCCGCGCATCGAGTTGCTGTCGCAGGCCATGATGAAAGCCGGCTTCAAGTCGCCGGTCAGCAAAGACATCCGCGGCGAGATCTGGGTCAAGCTGTGGGGCAACCTGAGCTTCAACCCGATCAGCGCGCTGACGCACGCCACGCTCGAAGACATCTGCCGCTTTCCGGCCTCTCGCGAGCTGGCCGCCAGCATGATGCGCGAGGCGCAGACGGTGGCCGAGAAGCTGGGTGTCGAGTTCAAGATCTCGCTCGACAAGCGCATTGCCGGTGCCGAAGCCGTGGGCGCCCACAAGACCTCGATGCTGCAAGACGTCGAAGCCGGCCGCGCGCTCGAACTCGAAGCGCTGGTCGGCAGCGTGGTCGAGCTGGGCCGCATCACCGAGACGCCCACGCCGACGATCAACGCGATCTACGGGGCAACCTTGCTGCTGGGCAAGACGCTCGGGGATGCGAAGGGCAAGTTGGTGGTGCAGCCGACCGGTTAGCCAACGACGGAGATCCAACAAAAGGTTCACCGCCAAGGCGCAAAGAACGCAAAGGTCGCGAAGGAAACAAAGCTTTGCGCTCTTTGCGTTCTTTGCGTCTTGGCGGTAGAGAGACCTTGCCGAGGGCACTACCCGTAGACGTTGCTCAACACCCCGATCCCATCGATCTCGACCTCGACCTCGGTGCCCGGCTTCATCGGCAGCACGCCGAGCGAGGTGCCGCACAGGATCACGTCGCCCGGTTGCAATGTGATGTCGTGCGAGATGCGCGACACCAGCTCGGCCGGCGAGAAGGTCATGTCAGACAGTGGGTAGTTCTGCCGCTCGCGCCCACCCACCCGCGTGCGGAGCAGGGCCTTCGAAAAATCGAACTCGGTCTCGATCACCGGGCCGAACACGCCAAAGGTGTCGAAGCTCTTGGCCCGCGCCCACTGCGCAAAGCTCGGGTCGCGGGCGATCAGCTCCATCGCCGTCACGTCGTTGGCGCAGGTGTAGCCGAAGATGTGTGCCGGCGCCGCCTCCACGCTGACCGCTCGCGCCGGCTGGCCGATCACCAGTGCCAGCTCGCCCTCGTAGGCCACACGCCCGTCGTAGTGGGCGGGCGCCTGAATCGGCTGGCGGTGGGCCGCGAAGCTGCTTGAGGCTTTCAAGAAGTACAGCGGCTCGGCCGGGCGGGCCCAGCCATTCTTCTCGGCCGCCGCGTTGAAGTTGTTCCACAACCCGATCATCTTGGCCGGCACACACGGTATGAGCCACTCCAGGCCGGCCACCGCCACACGCTCGCCGGTGGGCTGCGGGGCGCTGAACAAGTCGCCCTCGTGCACGCTCACCTCTTCACCCTCCAGCGTGCCAAAACCTTCGCGCGCGCCTTGCCTGAACCGCAGCCACTTCATGGTGAAACCTCCTGTCGTTTGCTTGCCGGGCGCATTGTTTCAGGCTTCGCATCAGCCCCGTGGGTTGCCGAATATGTCACTCGGCGGACAGCCAATTGAGCCTTTGCTCACGCCCTTCTCGGGCCATCTCGTGTGGGTTTGCACGGATCCAATGGCCCGCGTGTCACACGATTCGTGAAGTATTGGTTCTGCTCGCCCACTTTATTTGGATAGCCGTGCAATAGCGTCCGCAAGTCAACACAGAATCGCGCCGTGTTTCGCCTCGTAACCGTGGTTTTTTGGATGCGTCATCCCCCGAAAGAGGGAGCCGACCATGACAATCAATCCCGCTAAATCCCAGCCAGAAACCAGCTGATTCACCACTCGGAGAAGCGTTTTGATGAATGCCAGACATATCCTTGCCTTGGCCATCGCCGGCCTGATGCTGCCTGGCCTGTGCATGGCGCAGATCAAGGTCGGACAGACCGCCGGTTTCACCGGTGCTGCGGCTGCCGGTGTCAAAGAAATCACCGATGGCGCCAAGCTCTACCTGGACTCGGTCAACGCCGAAGGCGGCGTCAACGGGCAGACCATCGAGCTGGTGTCGCTGGACGACAAGTTCGACCCCGCCATCGCGGTCGAAAACGCCAAGAAGCTGATCGCCGACCCGAAGATCGTCGCGCTGTTCCTGAACCGCGGCACGCCTCACTCGCAGGCCATCATGCCGCTGCTCAACGAAGGCCGCATCACGCTGATCGCCCCCTCGACCGGTGCCATGGCGCTGCACCAACCGGTGCACCCGTGGGTGTTCAACGTGCGCGCCACCTACCAGCGTGAAGCCGAACACGTGACGCGCCACCTCGCGATGGCCGGTGCCGAACGGGTGGCCTTGATCCAGGTGAACGACTCCTTCGGCACCGACGCCGCCGCCGGCGCGCTGAAGGTGTTCAAGGAGATGGGCAAGCAGCCCGCCACGCACCAGATCTTCGACCGCGCGAAGCCCGATTTCGCGGCCCTGGTGCCCAAGGTGGTGGCCGCCCAGCCGCTGTCGATCCTGTTCATCGGCACCGGCACCGCGGTGGTCGAGGGTGTGAAAGCGCTGCGCGCCGCCGGCTCGCGCGCGACCATCGCCACGCTGTCGCCCAACGCCTCGGCGGGCTTCATCAAGTCGATGGGCGAAAACGCCCAGGGTCTGATCATCAGCCAGGTGTTCCCGTCGGCACGCTCGCTCAAGGTGTCGATGGCGGCCGAGGCGTCGCGCCTGGCCCAGGCCAAGAACCTGCCTGAACTCACGCCGCAGATGCTCGAAGGTTTTGCCGCCGCCAAGGTGCTGGTGGCCGCCCTCAAGCGCAGCAACAAGGACATCACCCGCGCGAGCATCAAGAAGGCGCTTGACGGCTTCAACCGTGTCGACATCGGCGGCCTGGAAGTGAGCTTCAGCCCCAACGACCACACCGGCCTCGACTACGCTGACCTGTCGATGGTGACGGCCGAGGGCACCTTCCGCCGCTGAGCGTTAAAAATCACACTCGATTGGCGGGCCCAAGTCCGCCGTTTTTCACGGCTGGCTCGCGACAGTTCGTAGTTTCACGCATCGCCAGACGCTGGCGGCTTCTAACATCGACAACACTCTCACAAGGGGAAGTCAATGAAGCAATTGATGCAATCGATGCGGTGGTGTGTGGTCGGCGCCAGCCTGGTCAGCGCCACGGCCTGGGCCCAGATCAAGGTGGGCCAGACAGCCGGCTTCACCGGCGCCGTGGCCGCCTCGGTGAAAGAGGCCACCGAGGGCGCCAAGCTCTACTTCGACGCCATCAACGCGCGCGGTGGTGTGGGCGGCGCGCAGATCGAGCTCGTCTCGCTCGACGACAAGTTCGACCCCAAGCTCACCGTCGCCAACGCCAAACAGCTGATCGACGCTGGTGTGGTCTGCCTCTTCCTGAACCGCGGCACGCCCCATACGCAAGCCATCATGCCGCTGCTCGCCGAAAACAAGGTGCCGCTGATCGGCCCGTCGACCGGCGCGATGGTGTTGCACAGCCCGGTGCACCCGTGGCTGTTCAACGTGCGCGCCACCTACCAGCGTGAAGCCGAGCGTGTGGTCTCGCACCTGAGCCTGATCAGCATCGACCGCATCGCCCTCGTGCAGGTGGACGACACCTTCGGCGCCGACGCCGCCGTGGGCGTGTTGAAGGGCATGAAGACCGTCAACAAGGAGCTGGTGGCGTACGAGAAGTACGACCGCGCCAAACCCAATTTCGAACCCATCATGCCGAAGATCATCGCCAAGGAGCCGCAAGCGGTGTTATTCATCGGCTCGGGCACCGCCATCGTCGAGGGGATGAAGGCTCTGCGGGCCACCGGCTCGCGCGCCCAGATGGTGACGCTGTCGAACAACGCATCAGCCGGCTTCGTCAAGGACCTCGGCCCGCTGGCCCATGGCGTGGTGGTGAGCCAGGTGTTCCCGTACGAGCGCTCGATCGCCTCGCCGGTGGTGAAAGAAGCGATGGAAATGGCCAAGGCCAAGAACCTGGAACTCACCCCCACCATGCTGGAAGGGTTTGTGTCGGCGAAGGTGGTGGTCGAAGGCCTGCGCCGCGCCGGGCCGGCCCCCACGCGCGACAAGCTGCGCCGCGCGCTCGAGACGTTCAACCGGGTCGACATCGGTGGGTTGGAGGTGAGCTACACCGCCGCCGACCACACCGGGCTGGACTACGCCGACCTCTCCATCGTCGGCCCCGACGGCAAGTTCCGCCGCTGATTCGCAAAACCCAGGCCGCCGCGAGGTGGCCAACCGCAGGGCACTCCATGCTGAAACTCATCTTTGCAGCCCCGCGACGGGCCGCAGCGGGCGCGCTCGCCCTCGCGCTGGCCTTCCCCGCCACCGCCCAGATCGTGATCGGCCAGAGTGCGGCATTCACCGGCCCGGTGTCTGCCGGCGTGCAAGAAACCACCGCCGGCGCCAAGCTGTATTTCGATGCCATCAACGCGGCCGGCGGCATCAACGGCAAGACCATCGAGCTGGTGTCGCTCGACGACAAGTTCGACCCCAAGCTGGCCGGCGAAAACGCGCGCAAGCTGATCGTCGAGAGCCGCGCGATGGCCCTGTTCCTGAGCCGCGGCACTCCCCACACGCAGGCCATGCTGCCGGCGCTGGTGGAGTTCAAGGTGCCGCTGGTCGGGCCCTCCACCGGTGCGATGGCCTTGCACAAGCCGGTGCACCCATACGTGTTCAACGTGCGCGCCACCTACCAGCGCGAAACCGAACGTGCCGTGAAGCACCTGAGCCTGATCGGCATGGACCGCATCGCCGTCTGGCACGTCGACGACGCCTTCGGTGCCGATGCTGCGGCTGGCGCGGCCATCGGCTTCGCCGACGTGAAGAAGCAGCCGCTGCTGCTGGAGAAGTTCGACCGCAACAAACCCGACTTCAGCGCCATCGCCCCTCAATTGGCCAAGGCCGAGGCGCAGGCGGTGGTGTTCATCGGCACCGCCGCTGCGGTGGTCGAAGGCACCAAGGCCATTCGTGCCGCCGGCTCCAGGGCGCAGATCGTCACGCTGTCGAACAACGCGTCGGGCGGCTTCATCAAGCAGATGGCCGACAACGCGCGCGGCGTGATCGTGACGCAGGTGTTTCCTTACGAGCGCTCGCTGGCTGCGCCCATCGTGAAGGAGGCGGTCGACCTCGCCGTGGCCAAAGGGCAAGAAGGCGTGTCGCCCGCCATGATGGAAGGCTTTGCCTCGGCCAAGGTGCTGGTGGCGGCATTGCGCAAGGCCGGCCCCAACCCCACGCGCGAGAAGTTGCTGGCTGCGTTGAACAGCCTGCAGAAGCTCGACATCGGCGGCATGGAGGTCAACTTCAGCCCGGGCGATCACACGGGTCTCGTCTTCGCCGACTTGTCCATCATCGGCCCCGACGGGAAATTCAGGCGTTGAGATCAGGCCCCCCAGTCGCTGCGCTCCTGCCCCCAAGGGGCGCCGCCTGGCGGCCCGGCAAAGCCGGTTCCGCGGGCGTTGCTTGATGGGCGCGTCGCTGCGCTCGCGCTGATCACGCCGCGAAGAATCGTTCTATGAGAGCGAACTGCTCCGGCGTGTTGAGCGCGGGCGCGTGACCGCAGCCGGCGATGGTGGCGACCACCGCACGCGGGCCGCGTTGGCGCATTTGTTCGGCGGTGTCGGCCAGCAGCAGGTCGGAGGTTTCACCGCGCAGGCACAGCACCGGGATGTCGAGGCTGTCCCAGGCGTCCCACTGCGCGTAGTCGTCGGGGTGGTGGGTGAACTGCATCACCATGTCGGGGTCGTAATGCGGGGTCACGCGGCCGTTCGGCAGGCGGCGAATCGAGGTCTCGGTGAGGCGCCGCCACTGCGCATCGCTCAGCCAGCCATACGGTTTGTAGATGGTGCGGAAGTAGGTCTCCAACTCGCTCACTGTGGCAAACGCCGCCGGGCTGCCGGCGTAGGAGCGGATGCGGTCGGTGGCCGCCTGGGCGATCTCGGGGCCCATGTCGTTGAGCACCAGTCGCTGCAAACGACCCCGCAGCGTTGATGCGGCGGCGCGCAGGCCGATGGCGCCGCCCATCGAGGTGCCGAGCCAGTGAAACTTGTCCAGCCCCAGCTGGTTGACGAGCGAGGTGGCGAGCTTGGCGTAGAACGCCAGGCAGTACTCGGTGGCCGGCTGCTGGCTCCACTCGCTCAAGCCGCGCCCGATGGTGTCGGGGCAGATCACACGGTAGCGCTGCGACAGGTGCTCGGCGATGTCGTCCATGTCGCGCCCGGTGCGCGCGAGGCCATGCCAGGCGATCACCGCCTCGGCATGCTGCGCGCCCCACTCGGTGTAGTGCAGCTCGCGGCCTTCGCAGCGCAGGTAGTTGGAAGTGAAGCGCATGGGGCTCTCAATCGGGCACGGTCAGCGTGCGCGCCCGCCAGGTGATGGCGTCGGCCGCCGCAGGGCGCTGCACGATGGGTGGCACGTTGGCCTCGGTGATGGCGGGTGCGGCGCCGGGCGCACCACCACGCGGCACGGTGCGCACCACCTGGCTCGCCGGCAAGGGCGTGCCGTGGCGCAGGTGGGCGTACATCGCGTCGAGCCCGCGATTCAGGTAGACGTGCAGCGGCACATAGCGTGTGTCGTAGCCCGGCAGCACGGTGGGCAGGCCGATGAAGCCGTCGAAGTGCTGGGCGTTCGTGACCTCGATGTACGAGAGCCGGCTGCGCCCGCCTTCGACGCGCTTGTTG
>NZ_JANOCG010000266.1:0-2858 GCF_031412075.1 Rhizobacter sp. | reverse complement strand
CCCAGTTCAGTGGCGCGACGTTGCGCGGCTTTCAAGGCTTTGACGATGGCGAGTTTGACGCCGCTGGCTTCCATCGAGGTGAGCGCAGCGTAGGTGGTGCCGCCCTTGGAGGTGACCCGTTCGCGCAGCACGGCGGGCGGGTCGCTGGAGGTTTGTGCCAGGGCCGCCGAGCCCATGAAGGTGGCGAGCGCGAGTTGTTTGCCTTGTTCTTCGCTCAGCCCCATCTCCACCGCTGCCTGCATCATGGCCTCGACAAAGTAGTAGACATAAGCCGGCCCTGAGCCCGAGAGCGCGGTGACGGCGTCGAGGTCGGCTTCGGCGTCGACCCACACCGGGCGGCCGGGGGGTGCGAGCAGGCGTTCGATGTCCTTGCGTTCGAGGGCGGTGACCTCGGGCCGCGCATACAGCCCGGCGATGCCCTGGCCGATGAGCGCGGGTGTGTTGGGCATCGAGCGCACGATGCGCTGCGTGCCGAGCGCCTTGGCCATGTCGTCGCTGCGGATGCCGGCCATCACGCTGAATTGCAACGCCTTCTCGATGTGGGGCAGGTTGGCCTCGGCCGCGGCCTTGAAGTTCTGCGGCTTGATGGCCCAGACCACGATGCCCGCGCGTTGCAGCACCGAGCCGGGCGCTTCGAGCGTGATGACGGAGAGGTCGCGCTGCAGCCGCGAGCGCTGCTCGGCGTTGGGTTCCAGTACCAGGATGTCGCCCGGTGAACGCCCGCTCTTGAGCAGGCCGCCGATGATGGCGCTGGCCATGTTGCCGCCGCCGATGAATGCAATGGTGTTCATGAGGGCCAGTGTAGAAGTTTCAGGGGGCCGCCCAGCGCCGCAGCGCCCGCTCGGTGGTCTGCATCGCCGGCCGTGCGAGTGCATAGAACGACAGGCGGCCGGGTGCCGGCCAGTGCCGCGCCGCGCTCGCCGGCAAGGGCTTCAAGTCGGGTGGGATGGCCGAAAGGTTGAGGCAACCCACGCCCCAGCCGGCGCGGATGGCGGCCACCGCGCCGTGCGCGCCCGCGCAGCTGAGCTGGATGTGGTGGGCGCGGCCCGATCTCGACAGCGCGGCGAGTGCGAGCGTGCGAACCGGGCAGTCGGGCCCCAGCAAGACCAGCGGCGCCGAGCCCTGGGTGGGCAGCACCACGCTGCCGGCGGCCACCCAGGCCAGCGGCTCGCGGCGCAGCAAGCGTGCCTCGGGCAAAGGGCGGTCACTGGTGAGCACGGCCAGGTCCATTTCGCCGGCGGACCACAGCCGCTGCAGGTAGGCCGAGCTGGCCCACAGCAGCTCGAAGCGAACGCCGGGCGTGGTGTCGCGCAGCAAGCCCAGCAGCTCGCCCAGGCGCGCGGGCATGAAGTATTCGCTGATGCCCACGCGGCGCAGCTCGGTCTGTGGGATGGGCTGCACGGCGGCGCGGGCTTCGTCTTGCCAGGCCAGCAGCTTGTGGGCGTGCGGCAAAAAGCGCTCGCCCTCGGCCGTGAGCGTCAAGGCGCGTGTGCTGCGCTGAACGAGCTGCACCCCGACCGCACTTTCGAGCTGCTGCAAATGGGTGCTGACGGCCGACTGAGTGCGGTGCACCTGTTGTGCTGCACGTGTGACCGAGCCGGCCTGGGCGATGGCCACGAAGCTGCGCAGCCAGAGGGGGTCGAGGTCACTCATCAGGAGTTTCGATGAATTGCATGAAATAAATCTGCTTATCAGATCAATGCTGCGTGCCTAGACTGAGCCTGTCAAGTCAAACCACGGAGGACTTTCATGCCTTATATCCATGTGCAGATCTCGGGCGCTGCCAACGCCGACCTCGCGGCCCAAGTGGCCGGCACTGCCACCGATCTCACCGCGCGCCTGCTCGGCAAAGACCCGGCGGTGACGGCGGTGGTCGTCGACTTCATCGACTCTCGGCAATGGTTTCTGGGAGGCAAGCCGCTGTCGAACGGCGTGCAGCGCAGCTACCACTGGATGGTCAGCATCACCGACGAGACCAACACCAAGCGCGAAAAGGCGGTTTACCTCGCCGCCGTGCACCAGGCCATGGGCGAACTGCTGTGCGGCGTGGCCGAACACTCCTACGTGCACGTGGCCGACCTGCGTGCCAGCGCCTACGGCTACGCCGGCAAGACGCAGGAGCACCGCTACCAGCACCCGGCCTGAGCTTCAGGCCGGCATGCCGGCGAGCAGGGCGGCATTGCCGCCGGCTGCGGCGGTGTTGATGGTCAGCGTCTGTTCGGCGCAGAAGCGGTAGAGGTAGTGCGGCCCGCCGGCTTTCGGGCCGGTGCCGGAGAGGCCTTCGCCACCAAAGGGTTGCACACCCACCACCGCACCGATCATGTTGCGGTTGACGTAGACGTTGCCGATGCGCGCCGCCTGTGCCAGGCGCAGCGCGCGGCTGTCGATGCGCGTCTGAATGCCGAGCGTGAGGCCGTAGCCGAGGGCGTTGATCTGGTTCACGACCTCGTTCACGTCGCCGCCCCAGCGCACCACGTGCAGCACCGGGCCGAAGATCTCCTGCTTCACGTCGCTGATGCGTGGCAGCTCGAAGGCGATGGGTGCGACCAGGCGCGGCACGGCGGTGCTCGCGGGTGCGCTGCCGATCAGCACCGCCTCTTGGCGCAGGCGGGCGACGTGGCGGTTGATGCCCTCGAACGCCTCGTCGTCGATCACCGGGCCCACGTCGGTGGCGAGCAGCGCCGGGTCGTCGACCCGCAGCTCGCTCAGCGCGCCGCGGATCATCTCGATCACGCCCTCGGCCACGCTCTCGTGCACGCACAGCAGCCGCAGCGCGGAGCAGCGCTGGCCGGCCGAGCGGAAGGCGCTCTGCACGACCGCATCGACCACCTGCTCGGGCAGGGCCGTGCTGTCGACCA
>NZ_JANOCG010000265.1:0-1825 GCF_031412075.1 Rhizobacter sp. | reverse complement strand
CTGATCGACGAGATCGACCGACTGCAGACGCGGTTGCGGCGTGCCGGTGTGACGTGAACTCGAGACTCGTGTTTTCGCACGGGTAAGGCTGACAGCGCAGCCCCGGGAGTTGCTCTGTGTCACCCAGATCGGCCATCCGCCGGCGTACCTTGCCAAGGAGTCGCTGCGAAGTACGCCGAGCGCTACGCGGTTCAGAGCCGCATGGTTCGCATCCTGGCCCGGGCCTTGTTGCCGTTGCGCGTCAGGATCTGCTCCATGTTCTTGTGCGCCACCTCGGGCTTGCCGCCTTCGGTGGGCTCCTCGCCGACGATCTTGATGTCGCACTTCTTGATTGCCGGGTCGAGCACTTCCTTCGCGCCGGCGGCCCTTGATCAAGACGTAGTTGCCGTTCGGCTTGGCCCTGATCAACGCTTTGGCGCCCTTGGCGATCAGGCCGTCGACGTAGGCGAGCTGCTTCTCCGACGCACCGCCGGCATCGGCGCTCCTCCTGAACATGCGCCCTCTGAATCCATTCGCTCAAGGGCGATTCAGAACAGAGCAACGCGCTCCTTCCAAGCTACCTCCGAATAGCTCGTGCAAAGTCGAGACGCAGCACATGGCAACCAGCCACTTGTCACGGTCGCCAAGTGAGCGGCGTTTTGGTGTTGATCTCGGTGGCCGAGCCCACGGTGGACGTGTCAAACACCATGCCGGACCGGTTCCCGGAACTGAGGTTGAGCCCCGTGCCGCGGTACTCGACATCGCCGTGCAGGTTCAGGGTGCCCGATGCGCCCTGGTTCGCCTCGAAGAAGCCCAGCGGATAGAAGGTGGTGCGCACCTGGGCAGACCCGGACACCGTGAAGGCGTTGTTGTCCGAGCCGATGACGCTCAATCCGCCCACTGTGCCACCGCTGACCGTGCCATTGACGACAACAGCCTGGTCTTCGATGCGCGCGCTGCCCGTCACACTGCCCCCTGGCAGGATGATGGCGTAAGGCCCGACATACACAGACGCTGGCGTATTGGTCGGCGCACACCCGCCCCCATTGGCAAACCGTACCGTCCCCGACGGACAGGCATCCCGCTGCCCGTTCTGGAAGCCCTGCGGCCAGGCATTGGCCAGCTCAACCATATACGGGTAGCGCCAGATCGTCTCGTAGGCCTGATCCCACACCACTGTCTTGAAGACCGAGGGCGTGGCCGCCACCACCATGAACAGCGGCTCGCCCGCATTGACCTTGAAGGCCAGGTCCGCATCCAGGCCCTTTTGCAGCGCGCTGTAGCGCGCCGAGGTGAACTGCGTGTTGGTGGCCACCAGCCCCCAGCGGAAATCAGCGTCTGAGCCTGTTTGGTTGACGCCGCGGAACTTGACAGTCACCGTGGTTGCGCCAGTGACCGGGTACAACCGCACGACGTTGTAGCCGAAGCGTTGTGGTGACCCGTAGAACGGTGACGCAAAGCGGCGGTTGGTGGCCCAGCTGTCGTCCAGAGCCTCCAGCGGCATCAACCGGCGCATGCGCTCGGCCTTGTCGGTCAAGGTGATGTTGCCGTAGGCGTTTCGGAAGCTGTCGGGCGTGGCCTTGTAGTCCCACACCACGTTGTGCATGGCCCAGTCGCCGACGAAGTCGTTGAGCTGCGACAGCGTCCAGCCGCGCGAATTCTGGATGTTGGTCAGCGGGTCGGCGCCAGCCGTGGTCCAGATCTGGGTGACGGCACCCGGGCCGTACTTGTCCTTCAGGAACTCCATGAACTGCCAGTTGCAGTACCGGTCGCGGGTGGAGCCGAGGTACACGTGCGGGGCATTGGGGAGCATCTCGGAGCAATGCGCGTTGTTCTGGTACTCAGG
>NZ_JANOCG010000264.1:0-3045 GCF_031412075.1 Rhizobacter sp. | reverse complement strand
GCGGCGCTGCTCACCATGCCGGTGATCATGATGTCGGGCCACGGCACCATCGACACCGCGGTGGAGGCCACCAAGGTCGGCGCCATCGCCTTTCTCGAAAAACCGATCACGCTGCAAAAGCTGCTGCGCGCGGTGGAGCAGGCGCTGGCCAAACCGGCCTCACGGGCGGCCAGCCCGGCGGCCCAGCCGATGCGGATGGAGACCAGCCTGACTGTCGAATCGGTGATGACCGGTGGTGTCATGCTGCCGGTGGCGCCGCTCACACTGGGCCCGCAGCCCGAGCAGCTGTTCGAGCTGGACCGCCCGCTGCGCGAGGCGCGCGACGCCTTCGAGAAAAGCTACTTCGAGTTTCACCTCGCCAAGGAAAACGGCAGCATGACCCGTGTGGCCGAAAAGACCGGCCTGGAGCGCACGCACCTGTACCGCAAGCTCAAGCAGCTGGGTGTGGATTTGTCCCGCAACAAGCGCGGCGCAGGCGGGAACTGATGGCCCTTTTTGAGCGGCTATAATCGCCGGCTCACGTCAAGTGACAAGGCCTGGTAGCTCAGTTGGTAGAGCAGCGGATTGAAAATCCGCGTGTCGGTGGTTCGATTCCGCCCCAGGCCACCAGAACATCAAGCCCTCGATCCTTCAAAGATTCGAGGGCTTTTCACATTCAGGGCCTTCTGCGGCAATGAACTGGAGCGCCTTGATGCCGGGCAGGAAGAAATAGCCTCCGCCCAGCGTTCTCGTGAACTGGGCCAACGTCAGTGACTTCCCGATGGGGAGGCCGGGGATGGCGAATGTGGGCGTCGGCTTTGGCCAGCCGTTCAGGAGGGGGTCGGTTTCTTCGCGCATGTCGCCGAAATGCGGGTTGCCCAGCCAGCGCTGCAGCACGAACTCGAACTGCCTGTCCAGGTCGGCATTGCAGGCGATGAAGAAGATGCCTTGGTCGTTCCCCTGCCGATAGGACCGGCCGCGCCGCAACAGGCGGTGCAGCTTGGAAGCCGCCACCCCCGACTTCACGTCATGGCCCAGGGTGTCTCGGGGGTTGGCGCGTCGAATGTGTGCACCGCGTGGGCATTGCAGCCCGTTGAGGTCGTCGACCCGGTAGCGAAAGGCGTTGGGGTCCGTCGGTCGGTCCGGGTGCCACGCCAGGGGCGTGCCCGGGGCGCCTTTTCGGCGGCCCATGAGTTTCTCGGCCACCGTGAGTTTGTCGAATGGGCAGCCGGGTGCAGGCGGTGCCGGCACATTCGTCAGCTTGTTGAACGCGTCCACGTACTGGTGGATCTGGCGCACCGCCAGGTAGCTGCCGTTCTGGCCGAAACGCACGGCAACGTCGTTGTCATCCTTGGCGTGCCAGTCACGCACGTCGGGGCAGTAGGTGATCTCGCGGTACTCGTTGACGTGCCCCAGGACGAACTCACCGGGTTCGACCACATGGTCTTTCTGCAGGGAGTTGGCTTCCAGTTGCTCGGGCCTGTCGCGCAGGCCGGGAACGATGGGCTGCGACAGGCCATCTCGGAAGCCGAAGGCTTCTTGGGTGGTTCCATCGGGTTGAAAGAAGCCGCTGTCGCCGTGGATGGCCCTGCTGTCGAAGGCCGCGGCGAAGACCTCCTCCTCTGGCCACGCTGGCTCTGCGCCGTGGTGCCAGAAATGCGCCACCAGGATGTGGACCACCTGCCGAGAGGTGAAATCGCGGCACACGTCGCCCCACGACCATTCCACCTGGCCGGCGTCGCGCAGCAAGGCCTCGCGCTGAGGGCTGCCCATGCCCGCCTTGAACGGGGTGGGAAAGGGGAACGCCGGGTCTTCGGCGATGCCCAGTGTCTGCAGGCCGGTGTAGCTGAAAGCCAGGGTCACGGCGCGGCTGGCTTCTGCCGGCTTGCCGCCGTCGTCGCTGCCAACCTCGCTCGCACTTTTGACGAGTGGACGCACGGCTTGCAACCACGAGCGCGCCTGGGCCGCATCCTTGATGGTCAGCAGCCAGTAGCTGCTGTGCGTGAGCGAGTTGAAGCCGCTGCGCAGGATGGCCTGCATGTCCTTGCGCGAGTCCTTGATGCGGGGCGCCTGGTTTTTCATGATTCGAGAGCCCTCATGATCTGGTCGTCTTTCGCGGCGGTACGTTCGCCGAAGAGTGCGTTGCGCAGGCGGGTGGCGCGGTCGATGTCGTTGACGGTGTGCTTGTAGGCCTCGAAGTGAAACAGGTGCGGCAGCATGCTGTCGCGGGCATAGGCCTTGAACCATTGTTCGCACTTCACCCCGCGCCACAGCCAGTAGCGCGTGGGCGGGAAAGCGCGGTCATTCGGCACGTGGGGGTGCTCGTCGAGCCTGTTGGGAAGTGCTGCCGGGCGCCGGCTCAGCTCGGTCCAGCGCCAGAACATGTTGGTGCCGCGTGATGCGCCGTTGATGAAGTCGTCGAGGTAGCCGCCGAAGGAGCCGTCGTAGTTGCTGGTGAAGAGCAGGCGCCGCCCGTCGTCGATGATGTGCCAGTGGCCGAACTTGATGCCGGGCGCATCGCCCAGTCGGCCTTCGGTGAAGAAGATGCGGCCGAATAAGGTCACCGCACGCAGCGAGAGCCGCAGCCAGAAGCGGTTCCAGGCGTAGGGGCACTTGATCTCGGTGAGGCTGATGATGTGCGCGGTGCCGCCGATGCGCTCGGCCTCGCAGGCGTCGATGGAAGGGTGCACCTGGTGGGCGCGCGGGATCTCTTCTTGCCGCGGTCGGTTGAACCAGGCGAAAACGCCGCGCAGCCACTTGCCCCACCCCGGGAAAAGCCGGGGCAGCAGCACGAACAGCGCCCACAGGAGCAGGCCCGCGGCGACCACCGCGAGCACGGCCCAGCCGAGCATCCCCCAGGTCCATCCGAGGTGCACGTTGTGCAGCAGGTGCGCAAAGGTCCAGTGAGGAGCAAGCAGCTGCACGGGCCATTGCAGGATGCCCCACACGATCAAGGGCAGGGAGGCGATGACGGCGGCCCAACAGACCAGGCCCACCGGGTACAGCAGGTAGCCTGCCGGTGTGGCGGTGGGGCGATCGATGGCCTTGTTCAGGCGATCGAGGGCG
>NZ_JANOCG010000263.1:0-11257 GCF_031412075.1 Rhizobacter sp. | reverse complement strand
AGCATCGCCTTCCAGAGTGCGGCGCTGCTGCAAGCCATGAGCCGCGACGCGGTCAACGCGGGTGGCTCACCGGTGGCTGAGCTGCGAGTGGACGGTGGCTCTTGCGTCAACAACTTGCTGATGCAAATCCAGGCCGATTTGCTGGGCATCCCCGTGGTGCGGCCGAAGGTGATCGAGACGACGGCGCTGGGTGCCGCTTACCTCGCCGGTTTGTCGTGCGGTGTGTACAGCAACCTCGACGAACTCAGCGCGCAGTGGCAGGTGGACCGCACCTTCCGCCCGACCATGTCGCGCACCCGCGCCGAAGAGCTGATGGCGCAGTGGGAGCACGCGGTGCGCAAGACCACGGCGGTCTGAGGCGCAACCCGCGTGCGCGCGCGCCGCTTGCGCGCCCAGATAAGCACGCCGGTGACGCACAACATGGCGATCAGCACGCCCATGATCGACATCAGCACCCGGCCGGTGGTGCCGATGATGCGGCCCGAGTGCAGCGGGAACATGCTCTGCATGAAGATGTCGCCCGCGCTGCCGGTGCCGGGCACATCGGCGCCCGCGGCAGCACCGGTGCGGGCGTCGAAATACAGCCACGGGTTGCCCAGGCCGCCATCGCCGTGGCTGTTGGCCACGTTGTAGAAGCCCACGCCGACGATGCCGAAGGTGGTGGAGGTGAAGAGGCCACCGGGTGGGTCGGTCCAGCCCCTGCGCTGCGCCTCGGCGTGTGCGAGTGCGATCACCTGCTCGGGCGTCACCCTGGGCTCGATGGGCTGCTCGGGGGCGGCCGGTGCGCGGCTGGCAAAGGGCGAGGGCGACAGCTCGGAGAACCAAGACACCACCGGACGCATCACCTGGTCGCGCAGGTTCATGCCCACCGAGGTGATGGCGAGCACCAGCACCAGCCCATACACCCACATCGCGCCCGAGCGGTGCAGGTCGAAGGTGAGCTTGTGGCCACCACCCTTCCAGCGAACGGCAAACGAGCGCCGCCAGGCGGCCCAGCGAGGGAACGAGATCCACAGCGCGATCAAGGTGTCGAACACCCAGGCGATGGCGATCAGGCCCATCAACCACATGCCGAACTCGATGCCCACGCCCTCGGGGATGTGCATGCTGTAGTGCAGCTTGTAGAGGAAGGGCAGCAGGTTCTCGCGCGCGAGCGAAACCTTGCCCCACTCGCGCCGGCCCTGGACCTCGGCGCTCACCGGGTCAAGGGCGACCTGGTTGTAGCCCGGCTCGAAAAGCTTGCCGGTGGCCGGGTTCACACGCGGCGCGACCGAGGCCACGAAGGTGTGGCCGGGTTCGATCTGCAGCGGCATGAAGGTCACGCGAACGCGCGGGTCGGCGGCCTCGACACGATGTGCCAGTGCGAGTGGCGACATCGCAGCGCCGCTGCTGCTGCGCGCCTGGTAAAGATGCGGGTTCAACCACGCGTCGAGCTCGTGGTCCCACGAGATCACGGCGCCGGTGGCGCCGGCGATGAAGAGGAACAGCGCAGCCGCCAGGCCGAACCAGCGGTGAAGAAGAACGAGGGTGATGCGCACGTGTGGCCTCGGCGGAGTTGTCAGTAGGCCCAGTTCAGGCTCAGCTTGGCGCTGCGCGGCTCGCCGTAGTAGCCCTGGCTCCAGTACAGGCTGTTCAGGTACTTCTCATTGGTCACGTTGCTCAGGTTGAGCCGGGCGCTCCAGTGGTCGTTGAAGTCGTAGCGCGCCATCAGGTCGAGCAAGGCATACGCGGGTTGGCGGATCACGACACCACCCGCCTCGTCGCGGTGGACCGCGGCGCGCCAGCGCAGCGTGGCGCCGAGCTTGAGCGCACCGAGCGCACGCCAGGTGCCGGCGAGGCTGAGCTGGCGGCGCGGGGTGAACGTGCGGGCGGCGGCGCCGTTGGCGTCCTTGATCGACAGTTGGGTGTAGCCCGCCAGCACCTGCACACGTGGCGTGAGGGCGCCCGACAGTTCCAGCTCGATGCCTTGCGAGCGTGTGTCAACGCCTTCGTAGATCTCGTTCACGCCTTCGGTGCGGCTCCAGGCGGCGAGGTTGTCTTGACGCGACTTGAAGACGGCCACCGAGGCGTTGAGCCGCCCGCCCAGCCATTCGCCCTTGACGCCCGCCTCCAGCGCCTTGCCGTGGACGGGCGAGAGAGGCTGCAAGTCGGCACCGAGCTCGCTTTGTGGCTTGAAGATGGCGGTATGGCTGGCGTAGAGCGAGTAGTGCTCGCTGAGGTCGAACACGGCCCCGAGGTAGGGCGCGACCTTGTGCTCGTCGCGGGCCCGAGGGTCGCCGTAGCTGGTGCCGGAACCCTTCAGCCAAGTGGCGTTGGCGCCGACGATGAGCTTGAGCGGGTCGATGGGGTGCAGGCGCGTGGCGGCATAGAGGCTGTGCTGGCGGTCGCGGAAGTCGCTGCCGTCGACCGGGTCGCCCCACGCCGGCTCGGCGAAGTCGCCGTTCCATGTGGAGAGGTCGGGCAGCGGGTCGCCAATGGGCCCGTAGGCCGATTGGTCGCGCAAGGTGGAGCGCGCGCTGCTGGCGCCGACGATCAGCTCGTGCTCGCGGCCCGCCAGGCGGTAGGGGCCGCTCGCTCGCAAATCGAGCACGTCTTCGCGCTGGTCCATGTGGTAGAGCGACGGCCACGTGGCCAGGCCGCTGCCGGTGCTGCGGTCGGGCGTGCCGTACACATAAAAGAGCTTGCCGCGCGCGGTCACTTCGGTGTGCATGAGCCGCGCCGTCGCTTGCCAGCCGTTGCGCAAGTCATGGCGCAGCTCGGCGTGGCTCACGTCGGTGTCGGTGTTCCAGTAGGTCCACTCCGGCGCCGTGCTGGTGGAGACGTCGTAGTCGGTCGGCGTGCCGTCGGTAAAAACGAGTGGCAGTGCGCCCCACATCGTGCCGCGCGGCCGGTTCTTCTGCTGTGTATGGCCCACGGCGAGCACGGTGTGCTCGCCGATGTCGGCCTCAAGCACGCCACTCCACACGGTCTTGCGGTGGTGGTAGCGGTCGAGGTAGGCGTCGCGGTCTTGCGCGGCCAAGACCAGCAGCCCGCGCAAGCTGCCCGCGTCGTTGAGGGGGCCGGAGACCTGTGCGTCCAGCCGGCGGTCGTTCCAGGACCCGAGGCTCAGCCCGGCCGAGGCGCGCAGCTCGCGCGTGGGGCGCTTGCGCACGAAGTTGACAGCCGCCGAAGGGCTGCCCACGCCGTTCATCAGCCCATTCGCACCACGCACCACGTCGACACGCTCGTAGACCGCGGTGTCGAGGTCGCCATGCCGCAGCCCGTAGACCAGCGGCATGCCGATGCCGTCGATCTGGAAGTTGACGATGTCGAAGCCTCGGGCGGTGTAGTAGCTGCGGTCGGTCTCGATCTTCTCGACGGTCACGCCGGTGGCGAGCGTCAGCGCGCGGTCGATGCTGTCGAGCTTGAAGTCGTCCATCAGCGTGCGCGTGATCACCGACACCGATTGCGGCGTGTCGCGCAGCGTCTGGTCCAGCCCGGTCGCGGAGCGGCTTTTGCGCGCACCGTACGACTCGACCTCGGAGGTGTGGGCCTTCACGCGCACGGCGGACAGGGTGGTGGTTTCAGGCGCCGAGGAGGCCTCGGCGGGCGCGGTGACTTGGGCGTGGGCGCAGGTTGCGCCCAGCGGGCCCAGGACGAGGGGTGCGAGCAGTGCAAGGGCGTGGGCGTGGCGCCGGGGTGCGCGCGGAAACGTTTTGTTGTTGTGCATTGACGTGAGGCGGTGGGAGAACAGGAAACGGGAAAGGCCGGGCGCGAAGCACCGGGTTTTCAAGGTGCTGCCGAGGGCTCGCCCGCGGTGGTGGGCACGAGTGCGAGCAGCGCCCGCTTGAGGCCGGTGGCGCTCGGGCTTTCGACAAAGATGCAGCGCTTGCCGGTGCGCTTGCAGTGGTCTTTGACGCGCCAGTAGGCGTCGTGGCTGATGCAGCCGGTCTGGCAGATCACCAGGTCGGCGGCAGCCAGCGTGGAGTCGAGCTTGGCGGGGCTGTCTTCGTCGCCGCCGTCGTGGTGCAGGAAGCGCCCGCCGGTGCGCTCGATCAGGTGGCGGTACACCGGCACGCTGGCGGGGCGGCCGCCCACGCAGAGCACGGCGCGGTCGCCCAGGCGCATCACCGCTTCGGGCGCATCGGCCGGCTCGGCGACCACGGCGTCGCGGCGCAGCAGCTCGTCGCTGAGTTTGTTGTGCAGGCGGCGCTGGCGTTCGGCCTCTTGCTGGGCCTGCAGCAACGCCCGCTCCAACTGGTGGATGCGCTCCACCTGGCGCTCGTTTTCGCGCGCCAGCTCGAAGCGGCCCTTCAAGCCGGGTGCGGCGGCTTCGAGTGTTTGCAGGTCTTCGCGCAGCGTGGCGATGGTGGTGTCGCGGCCAATGAGTTGCGCGCGCAGTTGCACCACCTGGCCTTGTTGCTGCTCGATGCGCTGGCGGTGTTCGTCGGCCTGGCGTGTGCTGCGTTGCTGCGCGGCGCCCAGCTCGCGGGCGAGCACGGCGTTTTCGTCGATCAGGCTCTCGAAGTGCTGCAGGTCGACACGGCGTGCCATGCCCACCTGGTGCTGCAGCATGTGCACCTCGCCCAGCACCTGGTGCTCGAGCGCGGGGGTGCAACGTGCGTGGGTCAGCGTGGCCCAGAAGACGCCGGCCAGGTCTTTTCCTTGCGACGATTCATGCCACCAAGCGGCCAGCGCTTCGGTGGTCTTGGCCTGGGCGGCCTGGCGCAGCGGCAGCATGCAGCGGCGGTCGAGCTCACGTTGCACCGCTTCGGCGATGGGCGTGCGCAGGCGGCACTCGGCGATCACGCCGCAGTGCAGCTCGTAGTCGTCGGCCAGGGCTTGGCCGGTGAGAACCTTGTCGACCAGGCGGCGCAGCGCGGCGATCGGCATGCACACGCCGACGACGGGGCAGTGGGCGTGGCTGTCGAGCTCCCACAAGCGGCGGCGCCGCGAGCCTTTGGACGGTGGGGTGGTCGACAACACCGTGGCGCAGGTTTCAGCCGCGGCCTGGCGCACCAGGGTTTGGAGTTGGTCGGGGTCGGTTTGGCACATGGTCAATCTCCGGTGGGGGCGCTCAGTCGTCACGGCGAGTGACCAGGTCGCAGCGCAGGCGCTCCAACATGGCCAGCGGGATGAGGCGGCGAAACGCGTACTGGTCGTGTGCGCAGCCCAGCGAGGCGCTGGCGCCGGCCAGCAGCGCCACACGCAGCGGCGCAGGGAACTGGAAGCGCAGAAAGTGCACCGCCGAGGGCCGCGTGAGGTGGCGGTCGGGCAGGTCTTCGTTGGCCTGCGCCAACACGCGCGGGTGGTGGGGCAGCTCGATGTAGAGACGGTGCGCGGCTTCGTTGAGCTGGGGCAACTCGCGGGCGCGCTCCACCGCGTCGGGCAACTCGATCAAGAGCGTGGCCTTCCAGTTGTTGCCGTCGGGGAGCAAGTGGGCGTAGGTGTCGGTCTCGTGCTGCAGGTTGGCGCCGGGTTCGGCGCGCAGCACCTCTTGAATCTGGTGATGCACCGTCAGTTCGTCTTCGAACTGCAGCCACATGCGCGGCCCCAGCGCGAGGCTGCGCTCACAGCGGTGGGCGATCAGGTTTTGCCGGTGTTTTTCACGCTCGCGGGCAGGCGGCGCGCAGAGATGGGCCATGGTCCAGTCCGTCTTCTTGAGGGAAGCACGGCTGGCGGCAAGGCTGGCGTATGCAGGGCGCCTGGATGAAAAAAGGGCCGGTGAGACGGCCCTTTTTGTTCAGGGTGACGGGACTTTAATGCGAATGGTTCGCATTTGCAAGCAAGGCCTTTGCTCAGTCTTCCAATTCAGCCTTGGCCATCTCCACATCCAGCCGCTCCATCGCGTCCAACGGCACGCTGGCGGCCGCGTCGGCATAGAGCTTCTCGGCTTCTTTCATTCTCTTGTCGCCTTCCAGCATGACCAGCCCGTTGGCGTACTCGACCATCGCGATCGCCGACGTGGGGTTGAGCTTGAGCGCGGCCTTGAAATTGGTGAGCCCGGCGTCTTTGCTCGCGCCTTGGGTGCGGCCCAGCAGCGAGCCCACCTTGTCGATCACCTCGGCGTGAAACGCACCCAGCGTGATGTGCGCATCAGCATGTTTGGGCTGCAGCTCGATGGCGGTCTCCAACGCGGCTTTCACCTTGCTGCCCAAGCCTTGGGCGAGTGCCTTGGCGACGCTGATGCCCTGGCTGTAGCGGCCCAGCGCGTAGGCGATCTGGTAGTGGGCGTTGGCGTTTTTCGGGTCTTCTTCGGCCTGCGCTTCGGCGCGGCTCGCCACTTCGAGGAAGAGCGCGAACTTGGTCTTTTCGCTCTTTTCCAGGTAGTTGGCGTAGATGGATTGCGACTTGTTGGCGACCGTGATGCCCGCACCGCCCGCCTTCAAACCGGCCTCGGTGGCTTTCTGGAACTCACCGGCGTGGAACATCGCCCAGGCCGCCAGCACCTTGTCGTCTTTCGGCAAGGGCTCGGCGTCGCCCGCGTGCAGCCGCGCCCATTTCTTCTTCAACGTGGCGGCGTCGTAGGTGTACTCGGCAGCGTCGTAGGGAAAGGCAGTCCACTTGGCCATGGTGTTGTCTCCGGTTTTGGGGTCAGGGCTTTTGATAGTTGCCGACCAGGCCGAGCAGGTGCTCGCGCTGGCCGGGTTCGAGGTAAGGCAGCAGCAGGCTCAACACGTGAAAGGCGCCACGCAGCAAGGCTGCGCCGGCGCTTTCGGGCTCGAGCGCGTTGCGCGGGTCGCGCACATATTCGTAG
Organism: Rhizobacter sp.; assembly: GCF_031412075.1. Lineage (GTDB taxonomy): Bacteria > Pseudomonadota > Gammaproteobacteria > Burkholderiales > Burkholderiaceae_C > Rhizobacter. Next base: position 4,521 of record NZ_JANOCG010000263.1, on the reverse strand, counting down.
CTCAGCCAGTAGGTCAGCACCACCACCATCGCGGTGGCCGTGGGCTCGGCTTCGCGGGCGTTGATCTGGATGGCGTTGCCGCGCGACAGGCCGTCGAGCACCGCCTTCACCGCCAGTGACTTGTTTTTCAGCACCGCCTGGAAGTGCGTTTCCAGCGTGCGGTTCTTGCTGAGCAGGTCGTTCAGGTCGCGGTAGAGAAAGCGGTAGCGCCAGATCAGCTCGAACAGCATGTGGAAGAACAACCAGGCGTCTTCGACATTGCGCACGTCGTCGGCGGCATGCAGCAGCTGGTTGAGTGCTTCTTCGTAGCGGCCAAAGAGCGTGTTGATCAGCTCGTCTTTGGCGGGGTAGTGGTAGTAGAGGTTGCCGGGGCTGATGCTGAGCTCGGCCGAGATCAGCGTGGTCGAGACGTTGGGCTCGCCGAAGCGGTTGAACAGCTCCAACGTCACTTCCAGGATGCGCTCTGCCGTGCGGCGCGGCTTCTTGGGGGGAGGGGCCATTGTTGTCTCGTGGTTCTTGTATCGAGCCTGGCGGGGAATCTAGCACCAGACCGAGGTTTCGACGCCAGCGAGAAAAGAGCCGCCTGCCTACAATCGCGCCCCTTATGCCCGCCATCTCGTTCCAGAACGTCAGCAAAACCTACGCAAGCGCTGGCCGCGAGGTACGTGCCCTGGACGGTGTGAGCTTCGACATCCAGCCCGGTGAATTTTTCGGTCTGCTGGGGCCCAACGGCGCCGGCAAGACCACACTGATCAGCATCCTGGCCGGTCTCACGCGAGCCACGGGCGGGCAGGTTCTGGTGCACGGCCACGACGTGGTGGCCGACTACGCGGCCGCCCGTCGCCAGCTGGGCATCGTGCCGCAGGAGCTGGTGTTCGACCCCTTCTTCAGCGTGCGCGAATCGCTGGTCATTCAAAGCGGCTACTTCGGCGTGCGCCACAACGGCGCCTGGATCGACGAGCTGCTCGCCGGCCTGGGCCTGGCCGACAAGGCCAACGCCAACATGCGCCAGCTCTCCGGCGGCATGAAACGCCGTGTGCTGGTGGCGCAGGCGCTGGTGCACCGCCCGCCGGTGATCGTGCTCGACGAGCCGACGGCGGGGGTGGACGTCGAGTTGCGCCAGACGCTGTGGCAGTTTGTCGCCCGTCTGAACAAGGAAGGCCACACCGTTTTGTTGACCACCCACTACCTCGAAGAAGCCGAGGCGCTGTGCGGCCGGATTGCGATGCTCAAGCAGGGCCGTGTGGTCGCGCTGGACCGCACCTCGGCGCTGCTGGCCGGCACGGCGAGCACGATGATGCGCTTCAAGATGGACGCGCCGCTGCCACCCTCGTTGATGGCTCAAGCGCGTGTGACCGGCCGCATCGTGCAGGTGACGGCGCACGATGCCGCGGAGGTCGAGCAGGTGCTGGCTACTTTGCGCGCCGCCGGCTGTCAGCCTGAAGACCTGGAGATCGGCCGGGCTGATCTCGAAGATGTGTTCCTTGAAATCATGAAGGTGACCGCGTGATCGCAGCCCTGTCGGGTGCGCGCACCCTCATGTACAAAGAAATGCTGCGCTTCTGGAAGGTCAGCTTCCAGACCGTGGCCGCACCGGTGCTCACCGCCGTGCTGTACCTGCTGATCTTCGGCCACGTGCTCGAAGGCCGCGTGACCGTGTTCGGCGAGGTGGGCTACACCAGTTTCCTCATCCCCGGCCTGGTGATGATGAGCGTGCTGCAAAACGCGTTTGCCAACAGCAGCTCGTCGCTGATCCAGAGCAAGATCACCGGCAACCTCGTCTTCCTGCTGGTCACGCCGCTCAGCCACTGGGCCTGGTTCGTGGCCTATGTGGGGGCCTCGGTGGCGCGGGGTGTGGTGGTGGGCCTGGGCGTGCTGCTGGTGACGGTGTGGTTTGCCCCGCCGCCGGTGGCCAACCCGTTGTGGATCATCGTGTTCACGCTGTGCGGTGCGGCCATGATGGGCGCGCTCGGGTTGATCGCCGGCCTGTGGGCTGAAAAGTTCGACCAGATTGCCGCCTTCCAGAACTTCATCATCATGCCGATGACGTTTTTGTCGGGCGTGTTCTATTCGATCAAATCACTGCCGCCGTTCTGGCAGACGGTGAGCCACCTGAACCCGTTTTTCTACATGGTCGACGGCTTTCGGCATGGGTTCTTCGGGGTGAGCGACGTATCACCTTGGACGAGCCTGGCGGTGGTGGCAACAAGCCTCGCGGTCGTCTGCTCGCTGTGCCTTCACTTGCTGCGAATCGGCTACAAGATCAGACACTGAGATAATCCGCGACATCATGGCTGAACCCACCCCCGCCGAAGTCGAGCGCTACATCGCGCAAGGCCTGGCCTGCGATCACTTGCAGGTTGAGGGTGATGGCCGCCATTTCTTTGCCACCATCGTGTCGGCCGAGTTCGAAGGCAAGAGCCGGGTGGTGCGCCACCAGCGGGTTTACCAGGCGCTGGGCGATAGAATGCGCGAGCAAATCCACGCCCTGTCCATGAAGACGCTGACCCCAGCCGAGTGGGCTGCAAGCCCCGCTCCGGCCTCCACCCACCACCACTGAAACCCGCCGCAGTGTTCACTGCGGCTGGCGGGCCTGCGCCAGCGGGTTCGAGAGCCGGGGTGGTCATTGGGGCAGCCAAGAAAGTCTTATCCCATGGACAAACTTCTGATTCGCGGTGGCCGACGGCTCCAGGGCGAAGTCACGATCTCTGGCGCCAAGAACGCGGCGTTGCCCGAGCTGTGCGCTGCCTTGTTGACCGCCGAGCCGGTGACGCTCACCAACGTGCCGCGCCTGCAAGACGTGAACACCACGCTCAAGCTCCTGCGCATGCTGGGTGTGGCCGCCGAGCGCAATGAAGCCGAACCCGACACCGTCTCGATCAACGCCGCCAACGTGAGCTCGCGCGAAGCGACCTACGACCTGGTGAAGACCATGCGCGCTTCCATCCTGGTGCTCGGCCCGCTGCTGGCGCGTTTTGGTGACGCGAAGGTGTCACTGCCCGGTGGCTGTGCCATCGGTTCGCGCCCGGTCGACCAGCACATCAAGGGCATGCAGGCCATGGGGGCCGAGATCACGGTCGAGCATGGCTACATCCATGCCCGCGCCAAGCGGCTGAAGGGTGCCCGCATCACGACCGACATGGTCACGGTGACCGGCACCGAAAACCTGCTGATGGCCGCCACGCTCGCCGAGGGTGAGACGGTGCTGGAAAACGCCGCGCAAGAGCCCGAGATTCCCGACCTGGCCAACATGCTCATCGGCATGGGCGCCCGGATCGAAGGCCATGGCACCAGCAAGATCCGCATCCAGGGTGTGGAGCGTTTGCACGGGGTGAACCACCGCATCGTGCCGGATCGCATCGAAGCCGGCACCTTTCTCTGCGCCGTGGCAGCCGCCGGTGGTGACGTGGTGCTGCGGCGTGCGCGTGCCGACCACCTCGACGCGGTGATCGACAAGCTGCGCGATGCCGGCGTGAGCATCGAGGCGGGCGCCGACTGGATCCGCGTCAGAGGCGACAAGCGCCTGAAGGCGGTGGGCTTTCGCACCAGCGAGTACCCGGCTTTCCCGACCGACATGCAGGCGCAGTTCATGGCGCTCAATTGCATTGCGCTGGGCACGGCCAAGGTCACCGAGACCATCTTCGAAAACCGATTCATGCACGTGAACGAGCTGGTGCGCCTGGGCGCCAAGATCGAGGTCGATGGTCACACGGCGGTGGTGCATGGGGTGGATCAGTTGTCGGGTGCGACTGTGATGGCCACCGACCTGCGCGCCTCGGCCAGCCTGGTCATCGCCGGTCTGGTGGCTGATGGAGAGACCGTGGTCGAGCGCATCTACCACCTGGACCGTGGTTACGACCAGATGGAAACCAAGCTGCGCGGCATTGGCGCCGACATCGAGCGAATCAAATGATTACTCTGGCTCTCTCCAAGGGACGCATTTTCGAAGAGACCTTGCCGCTGCTGAAAGCCGCCGGCATCGAGGTGCTCGAAGACCCCGAAAAATCGCGCAAGCTGATCATCGGCACCACCCGCCCCGACGTGCGCGTGGTGCTGGTGCGCGCCACCGACGTGCCGACCTACGTGCAATACGGCGGCGCCGACCTCGGCGTGGCCGGCAAAGACGTGCTGCTCGAACACGGCGGCCAGGGCCTCTACCAGCCGCTCGATCTGCGCATTGCCAAGTGCCGCATGAGCGTGGCGGTGCGTGATGACTTCGACTACGCCACCGCGGTGAAGCAGGGCTCACGCCTGCGTGTGGCCACCAAGTACACCAGCTGCGCACGCGATCACTTTGCCGACAAGGGTGTGCACGTCGACGTGATCAAGCTCTACGGCTCGATGGAGCTCGCGCCGCTGACCGGCCTGGCCGATGCCATTGTCGACCTGGTGTCGACCGGCAGCACGCTCAAGGCCAACCACCTGGTCGAGGTCGAGCACATCATGCAGATCTCCGCCCGCCTGGTGGTGAACCAGGCGGCGCTGAAAGTGAAGCGCGAAGCCATCCGCCAGATCATCGAC
>NZ_JANOCG010000262.1:0-6916 GCF_031412075.1 Rhizobacter sp. | reverse complement strand
GGCCACTCCGACGATCGACCAGGCCACCGACAGCGCGGCCTGCGTGAGCGTCGAGTCGAACAGTGCATCGGCCTCCCAAGGCACGCCGGCCCAGTGGTGGCAGATGCGCAGCACCATGCCGGTGTAGAGCGCAAACGCCGTCGCGCCCAGCCCGCCCAGCAGCAGCGGCCGCGGTATCTGCGTGGACTCTGGCAAGGCCTTGCGCCACAAGAACAGCGCCAGCAGCACCAGCCCGTGGCCCAGCTCCAGCGGGTTGAGCAGCGGCACATAAGGCAGCGGGTCGGGCGCGCCCGATTGGGTGTTGCTCACCCACAGCCACAGCAGCAGGTACAGCGCGACTGGCGCGCAGGCCACCACGAGGTAGGGCGTGCGGAACTCGTTCAAAGGCCAGCGTTGCAGCATGCGCGGGCGCGTGATCAGCGCCAGCACCACCGCCGGCACCAGCACCCAGCCCAGCACCGGCCAGGCCGAGCCGGGCTCGCCCCAGCCGGTGGTCCACCACTGCGCTTCGCGTGCGGCCAGCAACACGAACAACCAGAAGCCACCGACATGCAGTGGCGCCAACGCTGCCGCCGAGCCCCAGCGTGTGAGCGCGCGCAACAACACCCCGTGCCACAGCAGCGCGAGTGGCCACACCAGCCAGCCCAGGTGCTGGTGCGGTGCATGGCCCAGCATGCCCACGCCGATGAGCGCGGTCAGGGCCAGCGCGGGCGTGGTGACCCAGGCCGTGAGGCCGAGCACGCGCCAGTCGCGCCAGCGGGCGAGGGTGGTGACGAGCACCGAGGTCACGATCACCCAGCCGGTGAGCACGGCCGGCCACAGCAGCACCCACTCCTTTTGCGTGCGCAGCAGGTGGCGGTAGGCATCGGGCAGCAGCACCTGCGCCCACCAGGCGAGGCTCCACCACACCACGCCCCATTGCAGCCAGGGTGCGCTCAGCCAGCCGGTGGCGTTTGATTTTTTCGCGGCGCGTTGCAGTGCATCGCCCGAGATCAAGGCCGCGAGCGTGAAGCCGAGCGGCGTCCACAGCGTGAGCTGATCGCTGGTGTCGGCCCACAAGGCGGGGCCGTAGACGCCGAACGCCAAGGCCGCACCGAGTTGCAATGCAGCCCAGGCGATGGCCAGCGCCGGGTGGCCCAGGCGCAGGCCCAGCCACAAGGCCGCGACCCCCAGCCAGGGCCAGATGCGCGCGGCTTCGTCGGCCGGCATCACGAACAAAAGGCTCAGGGCAATCGCGCCCACACCGGCCAGCAGGCCGATGCTGCTGCCCAACGACCACTGCGGCGGGGTTTTCTTCGCTTCCGCCTCACGCAGCACTGCCTGCAGCGGCAGCCAGGCGCTCACCAGCAGACTGGTGCCGATCACCACCGCAGCCACCAGGCCTTGCCAGCCGCTGCTCAACATCGCCTCGCCATGCAGCGCATGCAGCGTGCTGGCAAAACCAGCCAGCGCCACCGCATGCAGCGCGGCGCTGGCCCACTGCAATGCGGGCAGCTTGGCGCGTGTCTGCACGAAGGCGCAAGCCAGCGCCAGCAGCGAGGTGCTGACGCAGGCCCAGGCGGGCGGCAAGACGAGCCAGCCCACACAGGCCAATGCGGCCAAGCCGATCCACAACAGGCCGACGATGCCCGCGGCATCCCAGTCGTTGTGCTGGTCAAGCTGCGCACGGCGGCCCACGCCAAACATCGCCAGCGCGCTCGCGGCGAGCAGCACCATGCCCAACACCGAGCCCATCAGCAATGGCGTGCCCGGGGTCTCGTCGATGCCCAGCGAGGTGACCAGGCGCAGCGTGGCCGCGCCCAGCACCAGCAGCGCAAAGGCGCGTGCGTATCGCCGCTGCTGGCGTGTGCCCAGCCAGTACATGCCGGCTGCTTCGACGGCCCAGGTGGCACCGGTCCATTCGCCTTCGAGCGCCAGTGGAATGGCCAGCGTGCCGAAGATCACGCTGACGATCACATAGGCCTCGCCGAGGAGTGCGTAGCGTTTGTCGCCACGCATCAACACACCGCCCAGCAACAGGTAGAACAGCCCGAAGCCGAGCGCAGCCCAGGCCGGGCCGAACGCCATGTCACGCACCATCAGGTATTGCAGGCCAAAGGCTGCCAGCGGCACACCGAAAGCGAGCGTGCTGTCGACACGGCCCACCTGCGCCAGCGCTTGCGCGGCGCGTTGGGCGAGCGGGTTGCGTGCATCGGGCTCCTGTCCGAGTGCCAAGGCACGCCGGGCGAACAGCACACCGACGAGGGTGAACAGCACGAAGAAGAACAGCAGGAACGCCTGCGTGCTCGGGTACAGCGCATCGGTGTAGTGCTTGTGCGCCCAGGCCCCGGCCAACGCGAAGGTGCCCACCGCGCCCATCAGGTTGAGCGGGCGCCAGGCCTTGAACCAGGCCATCAGGAAGATGCCGATGTCGAGCACCGCGAGGTAGCTGAAAAGCGCGATGTGGTTGCCACTGCCGGTCGACACCAGCACCGGCGCGGCAAAGCCCTCGGCCGCCGCCACGTAGGCGAGCCAGGGGGCGTTTTGCACCACCGCGAGCAAGGCGCTCAGCACCGCCACGACGAACAGGAAGGCAAACGCCAGCTCGGCCGGCAGCAGCTGGCTGATCTTGAGGGCGGCGAGCGTGGTGAGGTAGAACACACCGATGCCTGCGCCTTGCAGGATCAGGCCGTAGCCGTCTTGGCGCTCGCGCAGCCGCCAGCCCAGGCCAAGCAGCACGGCGCCCAGCAGTGCGACACCGGCATAACGCAACTCGACCGGCACCGTGACCCGCTCGGCCGCATAACGCAGCAAGAACGCGAGGCCCAGGAACAGGATCAACACGCCCACCTTCACGATGGTGTTGCCGCCGAAGATCAGCTTGCTGATGACGGGCGGCAGGCGCTCTTGCAGGCTCGGCTGGGGAGCCGGCGCCGGCCGTGGCGCGGGTGCTGCGACAGGCGGGCGAGGTGGCGCCGCGTCGGGTTCGCGGCTGGCCCGTGCCGGCGTGGGCAACTCGGCCAGTGGCATCGGCGTCGCGTCGGGTGGGTCGATCTCATCGCGCTTCAGTTCGAGCTCGGGTTCGACAGCTTTCACAGCCAACACGGCAGGTGCTGCGGCGGGGATTGCGGCAGGGATCACGGCAGCCACCGGAGCGGGCGCGGGCGCTGCCACCGGCTCGGCCACGCTCGCCGCGGGCGACAGCCGCTTCACCTCGGCCTTCAGCATCGCCACCTCTTGCTCCAGCCGCGCGACCCGCGTTTCCATCGGCACGGGCGGGGCCGGTGCAGGCACGGGCACAACAGCGGCAGGTGTCGATTCGGAAGCCTGGTCGGCCTTCTTCAACATGCTGGCCAGCACGACGCCGAGCACCAGGCCGATCACGGCACCGATCAGCTCGCCCATCAGCAGGCCGACGACCGCACCGATCACACCGAAGATGATTTTCACTTCGCGTCTCTCCCCACCTGTTGGTTTGTTGTTGGCGGCGATTATGCGTTTGCGCTCGCCCATGAAAAAGGCCCGCCGAAGCGGGCCTTGCAGGCTGTGCTGCGATGTGTTGGCGCGGGCTCAGGGCACCACGAACGACGTCATGCTCATCGCGTAACGCTTGCGGTAGCTGGCAGGCGCGGTGGCGCCAAAGTCGCTGTCGATGTCGCACTTGATCAAGCGCTTCAGCGCGGGCGCCCACCAGCAGGTGCCTTCCTGGCTGTAGGTGGCCAAGCCGCTCGGGCCATTCGGCAGTCCGGCGTCGTTGCTGTTGGTGAACTGGGTCTGGAAGTGGATGCGCAGCGCATCGAACGTGCCCGCGTCCACCGTCACCGATTCCAGCGCCTGCACCTGGGCCGTGTGCGCCGCGTTCTCGCGATAACCCAAGGAGCAGTTGTACAGCCAGTCGGTCGACCAGCTCTTGCCCACGTAAAGCGGGAAGTCGAAGAAGTTGCGCCGCGGTGAGTAGGTGCAGGTGTTGGCGTTGAAGGCCGTGTAGCGCTGCAGGCGGTTGTCGTCTTTGTCGAAGATGTAGCTCTCCAGCAGCGCGCCGCCGACGGCGACGTAGTCGGCGCTGTAGCTACCGTCGGCGTTCAGGGTGCGCACGATCCGGTTGTGGTTGCGTGTCAGCGTGGTTCCGTCGACCAGCGTGTTGGTCTCGGCCCAAGCTTGGTTTTCGCCCACTCGCTTGGCGCCGGGGAAGTACTGCTTGCCCACGAAGCTGGCTTCGAAGGTGTAGCTCTTCAGGTAGCTGGCCGGGGGCGGGGTGCCGAAGTAGGTGTTCTTGTACGAACACTTGACGATGCGCTTCACGTCGGTTGCCCACCAGCAGGTGGCTTCTTGCAGGTAGGCCGCTTCGCCGGTGCTGCCGTTTTGCAGGTTGGCGTCGTTGCTCTTGCTGATGAGCGTGACGTAGTTCAGGCGCAGTGCGTCGTAGCTGCCGGCGGCGATCGCGATGGTTTCACGGCCGGTGACGGCGGTGAGCTGGTTCACGGTTTCCTGGTAGCCGAGTGTGCAAGCCTGCGTCCAGTTCGACAGCCAGACTTTGCCCACGTACAGCGGGAAGCTCACGAAGTTGCGGCCCGGGTTGAAGCTGCAGCGGTTGCCGTTGGCGACCACGTCGCGGCTCAGGCGGCTGCCGTGGGTGTCGGAGGTGTAGCGTTCGAACACGCTGCCCGCGCCATTGAAGCGCTCGAAGGCAAAGCTGCCATCGGCGTTGACGGCGGTCACGTGGTCGCTGTAGGTGCGCGCCGCGTTGGTGTTGCCCACTGTCGTTTCGGTCTGTTGCCAGACCAGGGTTTCGTCAACCTCGCGCAGCCGGCCGGTGAACTGCTCGGGCGTGGGGCGGCGTGCGGCCTGGGCTTGGCGGGTGACTGAGGCTTGGGCCGTCTCGGTCTGCGCAGTGGCGTCTTGGGCCGGGGTGTCGGTGCTGCCACCGCCGCAAGCGGCGAGCAGGCACGACAACAGCAGGCCACTGGCGGCCAGGTGAATGCGGGTCATGGGAGTCCTCCGGTGATCTTCGGGTTTTGCGTCGGGCTGATGATTCGCACGACCGTCCGAGGATAGCGGAAGCAGGTGTCCAAACCCGCCCCGTGTGGCGCTCCGGAGTCACCCGTCTTGGGGGTGGCGAACGGATTTCAGGCCGCTTCGGTGGCCGTCAGCGCAGCGTTCAACACGCCGGCTTCGGGCCCGAAGGCGTACACGTCCATGCCGAGGCAACCGTAGGTCACCCCTTCGTGCAAACGTCGCGGCGCGGCCTCGCGCCCGCCTGCGCCGGCGGCCACGTACCAGGGCAGCAGGTGCTCGTCGGTCGGGTGCATGTCTCGGGCGTGCGGCGCGCGAGCTCGGTAGTCGAACAGGGCGTCCCAGTCGCGCGCCACGCTGCGGTCGTGGATCCAGTGGCGGAAGGCGGCGCTCTCGGTAATCTCTTCGGCGTCGTTGGCTGGGCGACTACCGCCGAACACACGCCGCAGGTTGTGCGTGATGCTGCCGGTGCCCATCACCAGCACACCTTGCGCGCGCAGCGACGCCAGCGCTTCGCCGAGCGCGAATTGCTGCGCCGGGGGCCGGTTGGGCACCCAGGCGAGCGGCAGCACGGGGATGTCGGCGGCCGGGTACATGAAGCGCAACATGCTCCAGATGCCGTGGTCCAGCCCAGCTTGTTCAACGCGGTGCACCGGCAGGCCGGCTTCGCTCAGCAGGCCTTCCACCGCGGTGGCCAGCGCAGGTGCGCCGGGTGCGTTGTATTGCAGTTGGTAGAGCGCGTCGGGAAAGCCACCGAAGTCGTACACCGCGTGGTGCTGCGCTGCCGCCAACAAGGCCGGCTCTTGCGACAGGCTGTGTGCCGAAACGGCCAGGATCGCGCGCGGGCGTCCGAAGGTGGCGTCGATGGCGGGGCCAAGCGCCTGCAGGAAGGGGCCGGTGCTGCCGGGCTCCAGCGCCAGCATCGGCGAGCCGTGAGACAGAAAAAGCGCGGGCAAGGTGTTCATGCATTCATTGAAGCACCGCCGCACCGGCCCGGTGTTCTCCCAATTTGCACGCAGCGTTCGGCGCGCGCCGCGGGCTGTCAGCGCAATGTGGTGCCGTCTTCGGCGCGCTCCAGCCAGCGTTGCACCGTGGCAAACAGCTTGTTCGGGTTGACGGGCTTTTCGACGAAGTCGTTCATGCCGGCTGCGAGGCAGCTTTGCCGGTCTTCGCTGAAGGCATTGGCGGTCATGGCCACGATGGGCACCTGGCCACCGCCGGGCAGGCCGCGGATGCGCCGCGTGGCTTCGAGCCCGTCCATCTCGGGCATGTACATGTCCATCAGGATGAGGTCGTAGACCGTGCGGCTGGCCATCTCGACGGCTTGTGTGCCGGTCACGGCCAGCTCGAAGCGCAGGCCCGCGCCGGCCAGCAGCTCCTGCGCCACCAGCTGGTTGACCGGATCGTCTTCCACCAGCAGCAGCCGACGGTTGCTGTAGTCGTGCGAATGCATGAACTCGCGCAAGGCCTGGGGGCTCATCGAGCGCGGGAATGCGGGTGCCGATTCGGTACTTTGCAGCCAGGCCGTGAACCAGAAACTGCTGCCCTGGCCGAGCACGCTGCGCGCGCCCACCTCGCCGCCCATGAGCTTGGCCAGCCGGCCTGTGATGGCCAGGCCCAGGCCCGAGCCACCATAGCGGCGTGTGGTGGAGCTGTCGGCCTGCTCGAAGGCGTTGAACAGCCGCGCCAGTGATTCGGGGGCGATGCCGATGCCGGTGTCGGTCACCTCGAAACGCGCCAGCACCTTGTCGCCCTTGCGCTCCAGCACACGGGCGCTGAGCATGACGCTGCCCTGCTCGGTGAACTTGACGGCGTTGCTGAGGTAGTTGACCAGCGCCTGGGTCAGCCGCGTGCGGTCGCCCACCAGCGCCTGGGGCAAGGCGCTCAGGTCGATGCGCAGCGCCAGGCCCTTGGCCTGCACCCG
>NZ_JANOCG010000261.1:0-15937 GCF_031412075.1 Rhizobacter sp. | reverse complement strand
GTTGGTGATGATCGCCTTGAGCGTCAACCTGCTGGGTGACTGGCTGCGCGACGCGCTCAACCCCCGTTTGCGCTGATCCCATCATGACCCCGCCCCTGCTCGAAGTCAAAAATCTGCGCGTCGAATTCCCGTCGCGCCACGGCACGCTGCTCGCGCTCGACGACGTGTCGTTCAGCATCCAGCCCGGCGAAGTGCTTGGTGTGGTCGGCGAGTCGGGCGCTGGCAAGTCGCTCACCGGCGCGGCCATCATTGGCTTGCTCGACCCGCCGGGGCGTGTGGCGGGCGGTGAGATTTGCTTCGAGGGAAGACGCATCGACAACCTGCCGTATGAAGAGATGCGCAAGCTGCGCGGCCGCCACATCGGGGCTATCTTCCAGGACCCGCTCACCTCGCTGAACCCGCTCTACACAGTGGGTCGCCAGCTCACCGAAACCATCCGCACCCATTTGCCCCTGAGCGCCGCTCAGGCGCGCGAGCGGGCCATCCAGTTGCTAGAAGAGACCGGCATCTCGGCTGCGGCCCAGCGCATCGACCAGTACCCGCACCAGTTCTCGGGCGGCATGCGCCAGCGTGTGGTGATCGCGCTCGCCCTGGCAGCCAAGCCCAAGCTGATCGTGGCCGATGAGCCGACCACCGCGCTCGATGTGTCGGTGCAAGCGCAAATCATTCAACTGCTCAAGCGCCTGTGCAAGGAGCATGGTGCGGCGGTCATGCTGATCACGCACGACATGGGTGTGATTGCCGAAACCTGCGACCGGGTGGCGGTGATGTACGCCGGTCGCCTCGCCGAGATCGGGCCGGTGCAAGACGTGATCCATTCGCCCGCGCACCCCTACACCCATGGCCTGATGGGGGCGATCCCCGCGATGAACGAAGACCGCGAGCGCCTGCTGCAGATCGACGGCGTGATGCCGCGCTTGAATGCCATCCCACCCGGCTGCGCCTTCAACCCACGCTGCCCGCGGGTGATGGACCGCTGCCACGTCGAACGACCCGAGTTGTTGCCGGCAGGCCCGACGCACGCCGCCTGCTGGCTGCATGACGGGATGGTTGCGCCATGAGTGCCCTGGTTGAAGTGCGCGACCTGGCCAAGACCTTCGATGTGTCGGCACCGTGGCTGAACCGTGTCATCGAACGGCAACCGCGCCAGTGGGTGCATGCGGTCGATGGCGTGAGCTTCACCATCGAGCGTGGCCGCACGCTGGCCCTGGTGGGCGAGTCGGGTTGTGGCAAGAGCACGGTGGCACGCCTGCTGATGGGTCTGCACCAGCCGACGGCGGGTGAGGTGGTCTTTGATGGGGAGAACATCGCCGCCACGCTTGCCGGGCCGCAGGCGCTGGCCTTGCGCAAGCGCATGCAGATGATCTTTCAAGACCCCTACGCCAGCCTCAATCCGCGCTGGACGGTGCGCGACATCGTGGCCGAGCCATTGAAGGAGCATGGCTTGGTGCAAGACGAGTCCGAGTTGAAGGACCGTGTGGTGGATCTGCTGCGCTCGGTGGGCCTGGTGGCGGCCGACATGGACAAGTTCGCTCACCAGTTTTCTGGTGGGCAACGTCAGCGGGTGTCGATTGCGCGCGCACTGGCCACGCAGCCGGAGTTCCTGGTCTGCGACGAGCCAACCTCTGCGCTCGACGTGTCGGTGCAGGCGCAGGTGCTCAACATCATGAAAGACCTGCAGCGCAATCGCGGCCTCACTTACCTTTTCATCTCGCACAACCTGGCGGTGGTGCGGCATGTGAGTGACCAGGTGGGGGTGATGTACCTCGGCCGCCTGGTGGAGCTGGCCGACAAGGCCGCGCTGTTCGCGCAACCACGGCACCCTTACACGCGCATGCTGTTGGATGCCATCCCCGACATTGCGATGAGCGGCCGGGCCCGCACGCCGGTGCAGGGCGAGGTGCCCAACCCACTCAACCCACCGAGCGGCTGTTCATTCCACCCGCGCTGCCCGCATGCCAACGACCGCTGCCGCCAGGAGCGGCCGGCCTTGTTGCAGATTCAAGGGGTGCGCATCGCCTGCCACGCGGTGCAGGAAGGGCGCCTTTAGCGCCTCAGCGCGGCGCTGATGCCGCTGGTGCGGCCGCGGCCGGTGGTGCCGGCAGTGTCAGCGGTCCCTTCTGGCCGCAGCCTGCGAGCAGCAGGGCCGCCAACAAAGAGCCTACTGCGCCCAGTCTGATGGGTCGCGCCGCTACACTGAATTTTTGTTTCTCCATGCGATGAATCTTACTGGCCATGACTGCTGACTTCGTTCCCACTCCGCTCAGTGATGCCCAGTTTCATGCCCTGGCCGGCGCGGTCTTGTCTTCGGTGGAGGCGACGGTCGATCAATGGCTGCAAGACGACGTGGTCGACATCGACAGTAACCGCACCGGTGGCTTGCTGGAGCTGAGCTTTCCCAACGGCAGCAAGCTGGTGCTCAACACCCAGCCGCCGCTGCACGAACTGTGGCTGGCCGCGCGCTCCGGGGGCTTCCACTACAAGCATGTGAACGGCCGCTGGCTCGACACCCGCGAAGGGCGGGAGTTCTTCGAAGCACTTTCAGCCTGCGCAAGCGAACAATCGGGCCTGGCGCTGCGCTTCTTGGCACCCAGCGCGTGAGCAAACTCAGCGCTTGAAGAGATCGAGGATGCTCTTCTTCTCTTCTTCGCTCGGGGCGGCGGGCATCTTGTCTTCCAGGCCGAGGCTGCTGACGCCGTTGCCGTGAGTGAACTCTTCGTAGTACCACTCGCCGCCGAGATTGATCAGCCCCTCGGCCGCTGAAGGTTCTTGCACCGGCTCGCCCTTGAGCGTCTGCGCCATGTAGTCGATCCACACCGGCAGCGACAAGCCACCGCCAGTCTCGCGGTCACCCAGCTTGCGGGGGTTGTCGTATCCAATCCAAACGACGCCCACCACATTGCGCTGGTAGCCGGCAAACCAGGCGTCCATCGAATCGTTGGTGGTGCCGGTCTTGCCGTAGATGTCGGGCCGCTTCAAAGTGCCTTGTGCACGCGCAGCCGTTCCCGAGCGGGTGACTTCTTGCAGCAGGCTGGTCATCACGTAGGCATTGCGGGCGTCGATGGCGCGCGTGTTCGCGTCAAGCGCTTGCGGCTTGGCCTCGTTCAGCGTGCGGCCCTTCGAGTCGGTGATGCGACTGATGAGGTAGGGGTTGATTTGATAACCACCGTTGGCAAACACCCCATAGGCCGACGCCATCTGCAACGGCGTTACGGCGCCGGCACCCAAGGCCATGGTGAGGAAGGCCGGGTGCTTGTCGGCGTCAAAACCGAATCGGGTGACCCATCCTTGCGCATACGCCGGCGTGATCGACTGCAGGATGCGAATCGAAATCATGTTCTTCGACTTGGCCAGGCCGCGCCGCATCGACATGGGGCCGTCAAAGGTGCCGTCGTAGTTTTTGGGCTCCCAGGGTTGGCTGCCGGTGGTGACGGCGTCGAAGAACAGCGGCGCGTCGTTGATCACGGTTGCGGGTGTAAAGCCCTTTTCGAGCGCCGCCGAGTAAATGAACGGCTTGAAACTCGATCCCGGCTGCCGCCAGGCCTGTGTCACGTGGTTGAACTTGCTTTTGGCGTAGTCGAACCCGCCCACCATGGAACGCACTGCACCGGTGCGTGGATCCAGCGAAACAAAAGCGCCTTCGACTTCGGGCAGTTGGGTGATGGACCAATCGCCCTTGGGCCCTTTCACCAGGCGGATCACGGCGCCGCGGCGAATCTGGGTTTTGGGGTTGCCCTTGGCGGCCAAACCTGAAGTCACCGGCTTGAGCCCATCGCCCGTGACGGTGACCGACTCGCCGTTTTGCAGAACGGCCACCACCTTGCGCGGGCTGGCCTCGAGGGCCACGCCGGCACGCAACTCGTCGTTGTCGGGGTGTTCGTCGAGGGCCTCGGCCACGCGGGCGTCCACGTCCTTGCCTTCGGCGGGCAGGTCGATGTAGGCCTCGGGGCCTCGATAGACCTGGCGGCGCTCATAGTCGAGGATGCCCTTGCGCAGCGCGCGATAGGCCGTCATCTGCTCGGTGGAATTGAGCGTCAGGTAAACGTTCAGACCGCGGGTGTAGGCATCGTCGCCATACTGGCTGAAGATCATCTGCCGAGCGGCTTCGGCCACGTACTCGGCGTGAACGACCACTTCGGCGGGGGTACGGTATTTCAAAGGCTGGCTGCGCGCGGCCTCGTGTTGCTGTGGCGTGATGAAGCCGTTTTCCAGCATGCGGTCGATGATGTATTGCTGGCGCACCGTGGCGCGTCTTGGGTTGCTGATCGGGTTGTAGGCCGACGGGGCCTTGGGCAGGCCCGCCAGCATGGCTGCCTCGGCTACCGTGACGTCTTGCAGGGGTTTGCCGAAGTAGATCTCGCTCGCCGCCGCAAAGCCGTAAGCCCGCTGGCCGAGAAAGATCTGGTTCATGTACACCTCCAGGATCTGCTCCTTGGTGAGCAGGCTCTCGATCTTCAGTGCCAGCAGCACCTCGTAGATCTTGCGGGTGAAGGTTTTCTCGGTTGAGAGGTAGAAGTTGCGCGCCACCTGCATCGTGATGGTCGAGGCGCCCTGGCTGCGCGATTCGGCGAACTGGGCCAGGCCGGCGCGCAACACGCCTTTGTAGTCAACACCGCTGTGCTGATAGAAGCGGGCGTCCTCGATGGCCAGCACCGCCTGCTGCATGACCTTCGGAACCTGCGCTATCGGAGTGAAGTTGCGGCGCTCCTCGCCAAACTCGCCCAGCAAGACGCCATCGGCCGAATACACGCGCATCGGCAGCTTGGGCCGGTAATCCAGCAGACCACTGATCTCGGGCAGGTTCGGATAGGCCACGGCGAGGGCCAAGCCGACCAGCATGCCCACCGTCAGCGTGCCGGCAGCCAGCAACCCCAGCACCCAGGTTGCCGCCACGGCCAGCCAGCGCGCCCAGGGTGGCAGCGAAGCCAGGGTGCGTGACAAGTAGGCGGCCGGTCGCTCGGATTCGCTCATGGAACTCCAACAAAAGTGGTCGTGATTATAAGAAGCGGCTCGGTCTCACTGCCCAAACGTGAACTCTTTGGCAGTTGTCGAACAGGCCCTCAGGGTTGACCCGAAGGTGCCAATTTTTGACATGTATTTGCGTCTGAGTTTTGCAACGAGACGAGGTTGTGAAAATTGGAAATATCTTTGTTGTACAAAGACTTTACTGCTAGCATTGAAGTAACTTCTTAACAGTCCAGCGTACTTAAAAAGCGCGTTGGGAGAGGGCGTCGTGAGCTTCCTTGACTTGTTGTTGGGCCGCAAACATCCACCGATGATCGGCTTGGACATCAGTTCTTCCAGCGTCAAGCTGGTCGAGCTGGGTCAAAGCGCGTCAGGTGAGTACGTGCTCGAGCGTTTCGCGGCTGAAAGCTTCGAAAAAGGCTGGATCACTGACGGTCAGATCGAAAAATTCGACGAAGTGGCCGACGCAGTGCGCCGTGTTGTCACCAAGAGTGGCACCAAAACCAAGCAGGTTGTGCTGGCCATGCCCCAATCGGCCGTGATTACCAAGAAGATCATGCTGCCCGCGGGCTTGCGCGAAGAAGAGCTTGAGCTTCAGGTTGAATCCGAGGCCAACCAATACATCCCTTTCTCTTTGGATGAGGTCAGCCTCGACTTTTCGGTCATCGGTCCGAGCCCCACCTCTGTCGGTGACGTCGAGGTGCTGATCGCTGCTTCGCGCAAAGATCGTGTTCAGGATCGGCAAGGTCTTGCTGAAGCGGCCGGCCTCAAGCCCGTGGTGCTCGACATCGAGTCCCATGCCTCTCGCCTGGCCATGGGTCGCCTGATCGAAGCCTTGCCCAACGAAGGCAAGGATGCCCTCGTGGCCTTGTTCGAAATCGGTGCCGACACCACCAGTCTCAAGGTTTTGCGTGACGACGAGATGCTGTACGACCGGGATCAGGCCTTTGGTGGCTCCCAGCTCACGCAGCTGATTTCTCGGCAGTACGGTTTCTCTTTTGAGGAAGCCGAGCAAAAGAAGCTCGCGTCCGATCTGCCTGAAGACTACGAAACCTCGATCCTCGCGCCATTCGTTGACAGCTTGTCGCAAGAAATCGGCCGTGCCTTGCAGTACTTCTTCACCAGCACACCGCACCACAAGGTTCACTACGTCATGCTGGCGGGTGGCACCGCAACCCTTCCCGGCCTGAAGGATCGTGTCACCGAGCTGACCGGCTTCGCTTCGATGGTCGTGAACCCCTTCGACAACATGAAGCTCGGTTCGGCGGTGCGCGAGAGCAAGCTTCGTCGCGAGGCGCCTTCCTACCTCACGGCTTGCGGCTTGGCGATGCGGAGGTTCCTGCAGTGATCTTGATCAACCTGCTCCCGCATCGGGAAGAAAAGCGCAAGCGGCGCAAAGCGGCCTTTTTCCTCGGGCTTGGCTTGGCTGCTGCTGCAGGCGCGGTGGTTGTGGGCGTCTGGTACTTGGTGCTGCAGCAAATGACCACGGGTCAGCAGCAACGCAACGCGTTTCTGACGGCCGAGATTCGCAAGCTTGAAGTGCAGATCAAAGACATCGCGACCTTGCGTGCTGAGATCGAGGCCCTGAAGGCACGGCAGAAGGCCGTAGAAGATCTCCAGATCGATCGCAACGTGCCGGTGCACGTGCTGAACGAGTTGGTTAAGCAAACGCCTGAGGGCATCTATTACCGAACCATCAAACAAGATGGTCAGGTTCTGACGCTCGTAGGTGTGGCGCAGACGAATGAGCGCGTTTCCGAGTTGCTGCGCAACACCGGCAACAGCTCCGAATGGTTGATGCGCCCCGAATTGGTAGAGATCAAAGTCGCGACGGTGCAAACAGCCAGTCGCGAACAAAAACGGCTTTTTGACTTCTCCATGCGCGTGAGCATCAAACGCCCTCAAGATGTCGATGCAAAAGCCGCGGCAGAGGCGGCGTCTGGGGTGGTGTCACAACCCGGTGCCAAGGGTGTGAGCGCTGGCAACCCAGCGAAACCCTGAAAGTACGGACACCATGGCCACACAAGCTAAATCCGTCAATATCGACCTCAACTCGGTGTTTGGTGCTGCGGCATCACAGTTCCGCGGGCTGAATCCCAACGAGCCGGGCCAATGGCCCATGCTGCCCAAGATCGCGACATGGATCGTGCTCGCGACTCTCGTTGTCGTTGTCGGCTGGTTCTTGCTGTTGGCCAGTGCTGACGAAGAACTGCAGTCCGAACGCGCCAAAGAGCCTGTTCTGAAACAAGACTATCGCGGCAAACTCGCGCAGGCAGTCAACCTTGAAGAGCTGCGCAAGCAAAAGCTGCAGGTTGAGGAATACGTTACGCAGCTGGAAAAGCAACTGCCAGGCAAGGCCGAGATGGATGCACTTCTGTCCGACATCAACCAGGCCGGCCTGGGGCGAGGTCTTCAGTTTGAGCTGTTCAGGCCCGGGCAAGTGCTTGTGAAGGACTATTACGCCGAGCTGCCGATTGCGCTGCGCGTGTCAGGGCGATACCACGACATCGGCAACTTCGCTGCCGACGTGGCCAACCTCTCCCGGATTGTCACGCTGCACGGGCTCACCATTTCAGCGGCCAAAGATTCGGCCGGTAAAGACAGCTCTGGATTGCTTGCGATGGACGCGACTGCGCGCACCTACCGCTACCTGGACGCGAATGAGGTCAACGAACAAAGAGCGGCGGCGGCAAAGGCCGCAGGTGCAAAGGCGGGGGCCAAGAAATGAAGGGCACGTTTTTGCGCTCTAGTGGGTTGCTTTGCGCCGCAACATTCGTTTCGCTTGGTCTTCTGGGCTGCAGCGGCGCTCAAGACGAGTTACAGCAGTGGATCGAGCAACAGCGACGCGAGGCAAAGCCGAGCGTATCCCCGCTCTCGGCACCAAAAAAGTTCAACCCTCAAGCCTATTTGGCTGGCAACGCGGTTGAGCCTTTCAGCAGCCAGAAGCTGACCGTGGCCATCAAACAGGAGGCCCGTCAGTCCAACTCATTGCTTGCAGCGGAAATCAACCGCCGCAAGGAGCCTCTTGAGGCATACCCCATCGACAGCATGAGCATGGTGGGCAGCGTCACCAAACAAGGGCGGCCCTATGCGCTCTTGAAAGTGGACAACCTTCTGTACCAGGTCAAACAAGGTGATTACCTGGGCCAGAACTACGGAAAGATCACCAAGATTTCCGAGACCGACATCGCGTTTCGCGAGATTGTTCAGGATGCAGCGGGCGAGTGGATTGAGCGCACCAGCTCCCTTCAGCTTCAGGAGACGGCGCGATGAAGAACATGCAGGAGATACAGATCATGGGTAATTTGCGGGCTCGTGTTTTGGCGCTCGCGGTGCTCCTCGGCGCATCCGGGACGGCTTTTGCTCAGAACGCAATTCAGTCGATCAGCAGCACGCAGCAGTCTGGCTCGGAGGTGGTTCGGATCGAGCTTTCGGAGCCGCTGGCCGCAGTTCCCTCGGGCTTCACGGTACAGACTCCACCCCGAATTGCCTTGGACCTGCCGAATGTCGGCAATGCGATGGGTCGCTCCAACATCGAAATCAACCAGGGCAATCTGCGGTCGGTCAATGTGGCGCAAGCCGGTGATCGCACGCGCTTGGTGTTGAACCTGAAGCAAGCGGCGAACTACAAGGCCCAGATTCAAGGCAAGGTTCTGCTGGTGGTGATGGAGAGCTCCTCAGCGGCCGCTGCGCAAAGTGCTGCCGCCGAGCCGGTGCGTTTTGCCGAGCCCCTGAACCAGTCTCAATTGGCACTGAAAGGCATTGACTTCCGTCGAGGCCAGGATGGTTCCGGCCGCGTGGTGGTGGATCTGCCGAACAATCAAGTGGGTGTTGACATTCGCCAGCAAGGGCAGAGTCTGGTGGTTGAGTTCTTGCGCTCAAGCTTGCCAGAAAACCTGCGCCGCAAGCTCGATGTGACTGATTTCGGAACCCCCGTCCAATCGGTGTCGACCTTCCAGAACGGCGACCGAGTGCGCATGGTGGTCGAACCCCGAGGCGCGTGGGAGCACAGTGCATACCAGACAGACAATCAGTTTGTGCTGGAAGTACGAGTACAAAAAACTGATCCCAACAAGCTGGTCCAGGGGCCTGGTTATGCCGGTGAAAAGTTGTCGCTGAATTTCCAGAATATTGAAGTGCGCGCATTGCTTCAAGTCATCGCTGACTTCACCAACTTCAACGTGGTGACGAGTGACACCGTGACAGGCAACGTGACGCTCCGCCTCAAAGACGTTCCTTGGGACCAGGCGCTCGACATCATTTTGCAGGCCAAGGGGCTCGGCCTGCGCAAATCCGGTAACGTGATTCTGATCGCACCCAAAGACGAATTGGCTGCAAAGGAAAAGGTCGATCTTGAAGCCAAGGCGCAGGTTGCCAGCTTGGAGCCGGTGAGAACGCAATCCTTCCAGTTGAATTACACCAAGGCCGAAGAAGTCGCGAAGGGCTTGAGTGGACAAAGTGGCGGCGGAGGTGGTGGTGGTGCGTCTTCGCGCATCCTTTCTCCGAGAGGCAGCGTGATCGCGGAGTCACGCACGAACCAGCTGTTCATCACTGACATCCCGTCCAAGCTGGAAGAGATCCAGGCGATGATCGCCAAGATCGACATCCCCGTGCGGCAGGTGCTGATCGAGGCTCGGATCGTTGAAGCTGGTGACTCCTTTGGCCGCTCCCTCGGGATCAAGCTGGGTTCCACCGACTTGCGCGGTCTACGCGGCGGAGTCGCGGGATACGGGACCCCCGAGATGAGTGTGGGCATTGGCGGAAACATGAATGCCATTGGGCTGCAGACAGGCCAGGTTTCTGGCACGTCGGTGCCGTTTAACGACTCCCAGTTCATTAACCTGCCTGCAGTCGGCCAGAACAATTACAGCGCCGCGACTTTTGCTGTGTCGTTGTTCAGCGCCGCGGCCAACCGCTTCCTCAACCTTGAGATTTCTGCACTCGAAGCCGACGGCAAGGGCAAGATTGTTTCGAGCCCTCGTGTGATCACGGCCGACCAAGTCAAAGCGTTGATTGAGCAAGGTGAAGAGTTGCCATACCAAACGGCGACCTCCAGTGGTGCCACAGCACTGCAATTCCGCAAAGCTAATCTAAGGCTGGAAGTGACACCTCAGATCACGCCTGAAGGCAATGTCATTCTTGACGTGGATGTCAACAAGGACAGCGTGGGCAGAAGCACAGCAGCGGGTTTTGCCATCGACACCAAACACGTCCGCACTCAAATCCTGGTCGAAAATGGTGGCACGGTTGTCATCGGCGGCATCTACACACAGTCCGAGCGTGAGGATGTGACCAAGGTTCCTTTGCTGGGTGACATTCCTTTGTTGGGTAATCTGTTCAAGACGAGAACCCGCACTACGGCCAAGACTGAACTGCTGGTGTTCTTGACACCCAAGGTCATCAGTGATCGGGCGGCGGCGCGATGAGCGGCGATCTTATTGAGCAGACATTTGCAAAACGGGTGAAATCGATGAAAGCAAATTCGAAGTCCGCCTTTGTGGCGCTGGTGGCTGTGCTGGCGATGACGGCGTGTGGGGGCAGTGCCGACGACGGTGCCGGGCAAATTTCCGCGTTCCAGGTCAGCCCCGATGCAGTCACCCTGAATTCAGGAAACAACGATTGTCCCGCCACCGACTCCAGAGTCGCCGATGTTCAGGTGGTGGGGGGTACCGCTCCTTATCGGGTGACCAGCAGCGACCATCTAAAGATCACGTTCGGCCCGCCTGGTAACCCCACTCCTACCACCCAGGGGTCGTACACCGTCTCCAACCGCAATGGGCAGTTTGCAGTGTTCGTTTCGGGATGCCTGGACTTACCAGTTACGGTCCTGGACGATTTGGGCCGCTTGGCCACTGTACAGATCACTGCAGCATCCGGGTCCGGCAGCTAACGGCGGCGGGCAGTAGCGCAGCGCCACATGAAGGTGTGGGCGAGTCGAGCTAGCATCGCCTTGGTCGGCATGCCTGGCGGCGGCAAGTCAACCGTTGGACGCCAACTGGCCAAACGTCTTCATTGGCAGTTCGATGACTCGGACGCGTTGATTGAAAAACGTCTGGGATGCTCGATTCGCAGCTACTTCGCCTCTCAAGGTGAAATTGCGTTCCGCGAGGTCGAAGAATCGGTCATTGAAGAAGTGACATCGGGCGACCGTCTGGTGCTGGCCACAGGTGGTGGCGCCGTGCTTCGTGAGCGCAATCGCTGGGCTCTCAACTCTCGGTGCCACGTGATCTACCTTCGGTCTTCGCCAGAAGAACTGTTTCGCCGGCTGCGCCACGACACCACTCGCCCCTTGCTCCAAGTCACCGACCCACTTGCGCGCTTGCGTGAGCTCTTTGACGAACGGGATCCTCTCTACCGCGAGGTGTCTCACTTCACCGTCGAGACGGGGCGCCCATCGGTTGCATCACTTGTGAACATGGTGTTGATGCAGCTTGAACTTGCCGGTGTCATTGACCCTGACTTAGTGCCATCCCCCGTCGGCGCACCTACGACGCCGCACTGAAAAGCCAAGCACTCGCCCGCTACACTTCCGGGCATGCGAACGCAAACTGAGCGAGTCGACATCCAACTGGGCGACCGCAGCTATGACATCTTGATCGGCAGCGGCTTGCTCTCCCAAAGCGCCAGTTTCAATGGCGTGCATAGCGCGTCCAGCGCGGTCGTCATCACCAACCCGACCGTGGCGCAGCTGTATGCAGCGCAACTGCAAGCAGCACTGAAGCCCCACTACCCCAAGGTCTTGCAAATCGAACTCCAGGACGGTGAGGCCTTCAAGGACTGGAACTCACTCAACCAGATCTTCGAATCGCTGCTGAGCGCCGGGTGTGACCGCAAGACCGTGATCTATGCGCTGGGTGGTGGCGTGGTCGGCGATGTGGCGGGCTTCGCCGCTGCTTGCTACATGCGTGGCGTGCCCTTCGTTCAGGTACCGACGACCTTGCTGGCCCAGGTGGACTCTTCGGTGGGCGGCAAGACCGCGATCAACCACCCGCTCGGCAAGAACATGATCGGTGCGTTCTACCAACCACTGCGGGTGGTGGCCGACCTGGATACGCTCGATACCTTGCCAGACCGCGAGCTGTCCGCCGGCTTGGCCGAGGTCATCAAGTACGGCCCGATCGCCGACGATGCGTTTCTGAGCTGGATCGAAACTAACCTCGATGCGCTTTGGTCGCGCGACAAGGCCGCGCTTGCGCATGCCGTGAAGCGCTCGTGCGAGATCAAAGCTTGGGTGGTCAGCCAGGATGAGCGTGAGTCGGGTCTGCGCGCCATTCTCAACTTCGGTCATACCTTTGGGCATGCCATTGAGGCAGGTCTCGGTTATGGCGCGTGGCTGCACGGCGAAGCCGTAGGCTGCGGCATGGTGATGGCAGCCGATCTGTCACGCCGTCTTGGATTGATCGACTCAGCTTACGTTGACCGCCTGACCCGATTGATCGAGCGTGCCAAGCTGCCGGTTCGTGGCCCCGCCCTGGGGGCAGAGCGCTACCTGGAGTTGATGCGCGTTGACAAGAAGGCAGAGGGTGGAGAGATTCGGTTCGTGGTGATCGATGCGCCGGGCCGTGCGTCTGTGCGCGCCGCACCCGATGCCGTCGTGCGCGACGTGATCTCCGCGCACACAGCGTGAGCACAAGGCCCTGCTGAGCGCTCCGTCCATGCTTACGCCATTCGCGTGCGACCCGGCGGAGTCACGGGGCCGGCGGCACACAGAGCCTTCAGCGCCCACCCGCAGCGAATACCAGCGTGACCGGGATCGCATCGTGCACAGCACGGCTTTCCGCCGACTGGTCTACAAGACGCAGGTCTTCCTGAACCACGAAGGAGACCTGTTCCGCACGCGGTTGACTCATTCGCTTGAAGTCGCGCAACTCGGCCGCTCCATCGCGCGAACACTCGGCCTGAATGAAGATCTTGTTGAAGCCATTGCTCTGGCGCACGATCTTGGGCACACCCCGTTTGGACACGCCGGGCAGGATGCGCTGGACGAGTGCTTGCGTGCTGCCGACCTCTCCAGCGGGGGCTTTGAACACAACTTGCAGAGCTTGCGGGTGGTCGACTTTCTGGAAGAGCGCTACCCGGACTTCGACGGACTCAACCTGACCTTCGAGACCCGAGAGGGTGTCCTCAAACATTGCTCGCTGCGCCATGCCGAGCACCTGGTGCAGACCGAGCCGCAAGGGGTGGGGCGTCGGTTCCTCGATAGAACCCAACCCAGCCTCGAAGCCCAGCTGTGCAACCTGGCCGACGAGATTGCGTACAACGCCCACGATGTGGACGACGGTGTGCGCTCTGGTCTCATCAACATCGAGCAGCTGCAGGACGTTAGTTTGTTCGCGCGCTTTCAGCAGCAAGCGCTCGCACAGCACCCGGGTCTCGCCGGCCGGCGCCTCTTGTTCGAAAGCATTCGTCGCATGCTGTCGGCCCAGGTGTACGACGTGCTCGATGCCACCGGGGCTGCCCTGCGGGAGGCCGGGCCCAGTCATGTGGATGAAGTGCGTGCGGCGCCTGCGCTGGTTCGCTTCAGTCCGGGCATGGCCCGGGAAAGCATCGAGCTCAAACGGTTTCTGCGGACCAACCTCTACCGGCACCCGCAGGTGGTGGCCACCACCGATCACGCGAAGCAGGTGATTCATGATCTCTTCCTTGCCTATCAAGAAAATCCTGGAGAGTGGGCGCTAGCACGAAAAGAAGTTCGCTTGAGGGATATCGCCGACTACATCGCCGGCATGACCGACCGTTTTGCCATGCGCGAGCATGAGCGGCTGACCGGGCGGCGGCTCTTCGACTGAGCTCATGGCGCGCCTCACCCGCCTGTGTGTCCCTGGCTGGCCTCACCTGGTCTTGCAGTCTGGGCACAACCGCCAGCCGGTGTTTCAGGATGATGTCGACCGCACGCTCTTCCTCGAGTTGCTGCAATCTGCGGCTGCAGCCCACGGCGTGGCGATCCACGCGTACACCTTGCTCGACGACGAAGTTCTGCTGCTCGCCACGCCGGCCAACGTCGACAGCCTCAGTCGCATGATGCAAGCGGTGGGGCGCCGCTATGGCAGCAGTTTCAACCGCCGCCATGGCCACACGGGAAGTCTGTGGGAGGGGCGTTTCAGGGCTACGGTCATCGAGCCGGAACGCCACTTGCTTGCGTGTATGCGTTACACCGAACAAGAGCCCGGGGGCAACGAAGTCGGCACGGGTTTGAGACAGGGTGCTTGGTCTAGCGCAGCCCACCATCTGGGCGAGCGTGTCGATCCCTTGGTCAGCGACCATCTCCTCTATTGGGCTTTGGGCAATACACCTTTCGAGCGGGAGGCTGCATACAGAGAGTTGCTGCAGCAGGCACTCACTCTATCCGAGGTGCTTTCGATATCAGAAGCAGTCAAAAAAGGTTGGCCATTGGGATCTAACGGCTTCCTCGCCGAGTTGTCGGGCCGCACGCCGAGGCGACTGACGCCTTTGCCGCGCGGACGGCCACGCAAGTCGGGTGGCATTTGATATGTCCCTAATTTAATTGACTGAGCAGGGCGTGCCGTTTAAATAGCTTCAGACCCTATTTAATTTCATTGATGGCTCTGTTGCGCTGCAGTATTCTTCGGCCATCCATAGCTTTGAGACGGAGTGCGCCATGAACCAGGCCGCCCAAGGGGTTGCTGCCCCTGAAGAAATGCGCGATGCAGCCGAATTCGGCCTGTACAACCCCGCCAACGAGCACGATGCCTGCGGTGTCGGTTTTGTGGCGCACATCAAGGGCCACAAGGCCCACAGCATCGTCGAGCAAGGCCTCAAGATCCTTGAGAACCTCGATCACCGGGGTGCAGTCGGTGCCGACAAGCTCATGGGCGACGGCGCCGGCATCCTGATCCAGATCCCCGACGACTTCTATCGCGCCGAGATGGCCGCCAAGGGCATCGAGCTGCCACCCCCGGGTGAATATGGCGTGGGCATGATCTTCCTGCCCAAGGAGCACGCGTCTCGCCTGGCCTGCGAACAGGCGGTCGAACGCGCTGTGAAGGTCGAAGGCCAGGTGCTCCTGGGTTGGCGCGACGTGCCGGTCGATGCCGACATGCCGATGTCGCCCACCGTGCGAGAGAAGGAGCCGATCATTCGGCAAGTCTTCATCGGCCGCGGGCCCGACGTGATCGTGCCCGACGCGCTGGAGCGCAAGCTGTATGTCATCCGCAAGACGGCATCGAGCGCCATCCAGCGCCTGAAGCTCACGCACAGCCACGAGTACTACGTGCCCAGCATGAGCTGCCGCACCATCATCTACAAGGGCCTGCTGCTGGCCGACCAGGTCGGCAAGTACTACAAGGACCTGCAAGACCCGCGCGTCGCCTCGGCCCTGGCCCTGGTGCACCAGCGCTTCTCGACCAACACCTTCCCCGAGTGGCCGTTGGCCCACCCGTACCGCATGGTGGCGCACAACGGCGAGATCAACACCGTCAAGGGCAACTTCAACTGGATGCGTGCCCGCGAAGGTGTGATGAAGTCGCCGGTGCTGGGTGATGACCTGCAAAAGCTCTACCCGATCAGCTTCGAAGGCCAGTCCGACACCGCCACCTTCGACAACGCGCTCGAGCTGCTCACCATGAGCGGCTATTCGCTCGCCCACGCCGCGATGATGATGATCCCCGAGGCCTGGGAACAACACACCACGATGGACGAGCGCCGCCGCGCGTTCTACGAATACCACGCCGCCATGCTGGAGCCCTGGGACGGCCCCGCCTCGATGGTGTTCACCGACGGCCGCCAGATCGGCGCCACGCTCGACCGCAACGGCCTGCGCCCCTCGCGCTACATCGTCACCGACGACGACCTGGTGGTGATGGCCTCCGAATCCGGCGTGCTGCCGATGATTCCCGAGAACAAGATCGTCAAGAAGTGGCGCCTGCAGCCGGGCAAGATGTTCCTGATCGACTTCGACCAGGGCCGCATCATCGACGACGAAGAACTGAAGAACCAGTTCGCGCTCGCCAAG
>NZ_JANOCG010000260.1:0-8438 GCF_031412075.1 Rhizobacter sp. | reverse complement strand
TCGCCGAGGCCGTCGCCCGGCGCGCGGCACGCTGGGGGATCAGGAAGTTGCGTGCGTAGCCGTCCTTGACCTTGACGACCTCGCCGAGGTCGCCCAGGTTGACAACCTTTTCGAGCAGGATCACTTGCATGGCATCGCTCCTCAAGCCTTGTGCTGGTCGCTGTACGGCAGCATCGCCAGGAACCGCGCCCGCTTGATGCAGGTGGTGAGCTGGCGCTGGAAGAACGCGCGCGTGCCGGTCAGGCGGGCGGGCGTGATCTTGCCGTTTTCACCGATGAAGTCGCGCAGCGTGTCGATGTCCTTGTAGTCGATTTGTTCGACGCCGGTCACCGTGAAGCGGCAGAAGCGCTTGCGGCGGAACAGCAGGGACTGTTGGTTGCGTTTGGGTTTGCGGTCCTTGGAGAACCGACCTTTACCACGTGGCGGGGGCATATTTCACCTCACTTGAATATCTATCCGGAATAAACATTGAGCGGAGAACGATCACGTCCAGGCTCACTCGAATTCAGTCACATGCAGAACGGCGCCTCGGCCATTGCGCTGGTTGGTCAGAAAGCCGGCAAAGGTGCCTGCTGTTCCGATTTCCAGCGCGACCAGACGCTGTGCGATATCACCGATGGCCACCGCTCGCATCTCCATGGAGACCTTGCGGGCCTGGCCGGCTTCTGTGACTTGCGACTCGTGCTTGAGCTGAAAATCGCAAGCCGGCAAACCGGCCGGTGTGTATCGAACGGCGCCTCGCTCCACCAGTTGTGCCGACAGAACCACCCGGTTCATGCCGCCTCAACCAATGTGAGCGCTGGGCACCTGGCCGTCAGGCCGAAGCTTCCTGCTGTTGCTGCGGTGCCTTGCGGGCGTCTTCCTTTTCGACCGACTTCATCATCACCGAGGGGCCGGTCTCGGCCTTGCTCTTGACGACGGTCAGGTGACGCAGCACGGCATCGTTGAAACGGAAACCCGTTTCCAGCTCGGCCAGGACTTCTTTGCTGGCTTCGATGTTGATGCACAGGTAGTGCGCCTTGGCGAGCTTCTGGATCAGGTAAGCCATTTGACGGCGGCCCCAATCTTCGACCCGATGCACTTTGCCACCGCCAGCGGTGACCGTGCTCTTGTAGCGCTCTAGCATGGCCGGAACCTGTTCGCTCTGATCCGGATGGATGAGCAGGATGATTTCGTAATGACGCATTGAAACTCCTTTTGGTTTTCCGTCGACCCACCGGACATCGGCGGGTTTTCGGGTTAGCCACCCCGTAGGCGTCTGTGTGAAAGGCCAGAAACGGCCCCTCAACCGGGTGTGGCAAGGTAAGCCCGCGAGTGTACTCCGAAACCCGGCCTCCCGGCCACAGGCTCATTCGGGGTGACGGATGCCGTCCACGAAGCCGTCGCTGCGCTGCCCGCCCGGGTGGCTCAACAGGCTGGCCGCGGAGCTCACCGCGAACCCCAGAGACACGCCGAAGACGCCGGCGGCAATCGGCTGGATGCCGAACCACAGGTCGACGGGCGCGGAGATGCCAAAGATGTCTCGCATCCAGGCCTCGTTGCGAACCAGGTAGTACACGGTGATCAGCAAGCCGCTGGCCATGCCGAGGGTCACGCCCAGGGCGTTGGCTCGCTTCCAGAACACGCCCAGCACAAGCGCCGGGAACAGGGCCGCCGCGGCGATCGAAAACGCGGCCGACACCAGGAAGACGATGTCGGCCGGCCTCTGGGCGGCGACCCCTGCCGCACCGAGAGCCACCACCAGCAACAACATCTTCGAGGTGGTGACACGCCGGCCGTTGGAAGCGTTCGGGTCGACCATCTTGAAGTACACGTCGTGCGACAGGGCGTTGGAGATGGTGAGCAACAAGCCGTCGGCGGTTGACAGCGCCGCGGCGAGCGCGCCCGCCGCCACCAGCCCGGAGACGACGAAGGGCAGCCCGCCGATCTCGGGAGCGGCCAGCACGATCATGTCAGCGCCGATGCGGATCTCACCCAGTTGCAAGACGCCATCGCGGTTGATGTCGCTGACCGACAGCAATCCTGGATCGACCTTGGACCAGCTGGCAATCCAGCCAGGCAATTGATCGAACGGCATACCAACCAGCACGTTGAACACCTCGTACTTGACCAGCACGGCGAGTGCCGGGGCTGAAAGATAAAGCAGCAAGATGAAAAACAGCGACCAGGTGACCGACTGGCGCGCCTGCCTCACCGAGGGCGTGGTGTAGCTGCGCATCAACAGGTGCGGCAAGGCCGCGGTGCCGATGGTCAAACAGAAGACGAGCGCCAGGAAGTTGCGCCGCGAGTCGTTGAACTCACGCTGCTCGGCCGCAGACCCGTCCGGGCGGCCCGCAAAGGCCAGGCCGTGGGGTGGCAGCCCGCCCAATGGCTGGGCACGCGTTTCGCTGCTGGCCTTGCCCTGCGTCCACACGCGGCGGGCGGAGTCTGCATCGCGCGGCAAGGCCAGCACCGCTTTCTCGGCAGCCTGGATCTGCGCAAGCGGAGCGTCGGCCGCTCGCAATTCGGCAGCCCGTTGCCGCGCATCCCGCTGTTCGCCCGCAAGTGCGCTGGGCACGTCTTTGAGCTTGGCGGCGTATTCGGCGGCACGCGCTTTCAGCATGGCAATGACTTCGAGCTCTCGGGAGTCGACCCGCAAGGCTTGCTCGCGTTGCGTGATCTTCTCCAACTGCGCGCCGTAGGTCACCTGTGGCAGCGGCGAGCCCGTCTGCTTGATCGACAACCAGAACACCGGCACCAGGAAGGCCACGATGATGACGATGTACTGAGCCACCTGGGTCCAGGTGACGGCCCGCATTCCGCCGAGGAAGGAGCACACCAGCACGCCACCCAATCCGAGGAACACCCCGATCTCGAACGCCACGCCGGTGAGGTGGCTGGTGATGAGGCCGATGGCGTAGATCTGCGCCACCACATAGGTGAACGAGCACAAGATGGCCGCCACGACTCCCATCAGGCGTGGCCAGTGGCTTCCATAGCGCGCACCGAGAAAGTCGGGGATGGTGTACTGGCCGAAGCGGCGCAGGTAGGGCGCCAGCAAAAGCGCCACCAGGCAGTAGCCTCCCGTCCAGCCCATGATGAAGGCGAGGCCGGCATACCCCTGCAGGTACATCGTGCCAGCCAGGCTGATGAACGACGCGGCCGACATCCAGTCGGCCGCTGTGGCCATGCCGTTGTAGACGGCTGGCACCCGCCGGCCGGCCACGTAGTACTCATCGGCATCGGTGGTGCGGCTGAGTACACCGATGCCGGCGTAGAGCAACACCGTGGACAGCAGGAAGATGCCGCCGATCCATCGGCGCGACAGCCCCGCCATCTCCAGCGCAGCGAGCAGCCCGATGAAAACCAGCAGCCCGAGGACGTAGCCACCGTAAACGCGGTGGAGCTGGCGCGTGAACGACGCTTGGGTGGGCTCAGCCATGAGCGTCCGCATGATCATGGGTTGCCATCAAGGGCGATTCTCAGACGCAGCGCCTGCGCGCTGCCATCCTCATCAACCCTTGAAGCCCTTCACCTGCGCGCCAGGCGCCGCCAGGTCTCGACCACGGTGTCGGGGTTGAGCGAGATCGAGACGATGCCCTCGGCCGCGAGCCAGTCGGCAAAGTCCGGGTGGTCGCTGGGCCCCTGGCCGCAGATGCCCACGTACTTGCCCACCGCGCGGCAGGCGGTGATCGCACGCGAGATCATGGCCTTGACGGCCGGGTCGCGTTCGTCGAAGTCTTTCGCGAGGATCTCCATGCCCGAATCGCGATCCAGGCCGAGCGTGAGCTGGGTCAGGTCGTTCGAGCCGATGGACATGCCGTCGAAGTATTCGAGGAACTGCTCGGCCAGCACGGCATTGCTAGGCACCTCGCACATCATGATGATGCGCACACCGTCTTGCCCGCGCTTCAGGCCGCGCTCGGCGAGCATCTCGGTCACGCGCTTGGCCTGGCCCAGGGTGCGCACGAAGGGCACCATGATCTCGACGTTGTTGAGCCCCATCTCGCCGCGCACGCGCTTGAGCGCCTCGCACTCCATCGCGAACGCCTCGCCAAAGGCCTCGCTCACATAACGCGAAGCACCACGGAAGCCGAGCATCGGGTTTTCTTCTTCAGGCTCGTAGCGCGAGCCACCGATCAGCTTGCGGTACTCGTTGCTCTTGAAGTCGGAGAGACGCACGATCACCGGCTTGGGCCAGAAGGCCGCCGCGATGGTGGCCACACCTTCCACCAGCTTGTCCACGTAGAAAGCACGCGGCGAAGCATGGCCACGCGCCACCGACTCGACCGCCTTCTTCAGGTCGAGGTCGATGTTGGGGTAGTCGAGGATCGCCTTCGGGTGCACGCCGATGTTGTTGTTGATGATGAACTCGAGCCGCGCGAGACCCACGCCGCTGTTGGGCATCTGGCAGAAGTCGAACGCCAGCTGCGGGTTGCCCACGTTCATCATGATCTTGATCGGGCAGTACGGCAGCTCGCCGCGTTGCACCTCGGTGATCTCGGTCTCGAGCAGTCCGTCGTAGATGAAGCCGGTGTCGCCTTCGGAGCAGGCGACGGTGACCAGGGCACCTTCTTTCAGGGTCTCGGTTGCGTCGCCGCAGCCGACCACGGCCGGGATGCCCAGCTCGCGCGCAATGATGGCAGCGTGGCAGGTGCGCCCGCCGCGGTTGGTGACGATGGCGCTGGCGCGCTTCATCACCGGCTCCCAATTGGGGTCGGTCATGTCGGTGACGAGCACGTCACCGGGTTGCACGATGTCCATGTCGGCCAGACTGTGCACGATGCGCACCGGGCCGGTGCCGATCTTCTGGCCGATGGCGCGGCCTTCTGCCAGCACGGTGCCGGTGCCCTTCAGCTTGTAGCGCTGCTCGGCCTTGCCTTCTTGCTGGCTCTTCACCGTCTCGGGGCGGGCCTGCAGGATGTAGAGCTTGCCGTCGCCGCCGTCCTTGCCCCACTCGATGTCCATGGCGCGGCCGTAGTGCTCTTCGATGATGAGGGCGTAATTCGCGAGCTCGGTCACGTCGGCATCGCTGAGCGAATAGCGGTTGCGCTGTTCGGTGGCGGTGTCGACGGTCTTCACGAGCTTGCCCGAAGCGGCTTTCTCTTCCGGCGTGGCGAACTCCATCTTGATCAGCTTGGAGCCCAGGTTGCGTCGGATCACCGCCACCTTGCCTGCCCGCAGCGAAGGTTTGTGCACGTAGAACTCGTCGGGGTTCACGGCGCCCTGCACCACCGTCTCGCCGAGGCCATAGCTCGAGGTGATGAAGACAACGTCCTTGAAGCCGCTTTCGGTGTCGATGGTGAACATCACACCGGCCGCCCCCAGGTCGGAGCGCACCATGCGCTGCACGCCGGCCGACAGCGCCACGTCGGTGTGCGCAAACCCCTTGTGCACGCGGTAGCTGATGGCGCGGTCGTTGTAGAGGCTGGCGAAGACCTCTTTCATCTTGTGCAGCACGTCGTCGATGCCGACCACGTTGAGAAAGGTCTCCTGCTGGCCGGCAAAGCTGGCGTCGGGCAGGTCTTCGGCCGTGGCCGACGAGCGCACCGCAAACGAGGCGCCAGGGCTGCTGGCCGTGAGCTTGGCGAACTCGGCGGTGATGGCCGCCTGCAGGTCGGCCGGGAACGGGGTGTCTTCGACCCATTTGCGGATCTCGGCACCGGCTTGCGCCAGCGCACGCACGTCTTCGGTGTTCAGCACCGCCAGGCGGGCGTTGATCTTGTCGGCCAGGCCGTTGTGCGCCAGAAACTGGCGAAACGCATGCGCGGTGGTCGCAAACCCCCCCGGAACGCGAACGCCGGAGGCGGCCAGCTGGCTGATCATTTCGCCGAGGGAGGCGTTCTTGCCGCCAACCGACTCGACGTCGGTCATCCTCAGGTGTTCAAACGGCACGACCAGGGCGGTCGCCAGATTTGTGGGTGACATGGGAAAACTCCGTGATGTTGAAAAACCGGGTGTTCCCAGTGGGGCCGCGAGCCGGAATGGGGCTCAAGCGTGTGCCGCGCGGGCCGCTGCGTAAGGCGTTCTTGTGAGGAAGCGGAGGGCTGCATGGGCGACTGGGAAGAGTCGGTGCGATTCTACGAGCGATTTGCCTATGATCGGACACCCGCGTCACCCCCCCACATCCATGCCGAACCGCACCGTCTACTTCGTCTCCGATGGCACCGGCATCACCGCCGAAACCTTCGGCAACTCGATCCTGGCCCAGTTTCCGGGCAAACCACGCCATGTGCGCAGGCCTTTCATCGACAGTGCCGACAAGGCGCACCAGGTGGTGCGCGAAATCAACCACGCGGCCGAGCTCGAAGGCGTGAAGCCGGTTGTCTTCCTGACGCTGGTCGAGGCCGAGCTGCTGAAGATCTTCAAGGAGAGCAAGGGCTTCGTGCTCGACATGTTCAACACCTTCATCGAGCCGCTGGAGGCCGAGTTCGGCGTCACCTCCAACCACCGCGTCGGGCGTTTCACCGATGTCTCGAAGAGCCAGGAATACACCGACCGCATCGAGGCCATCAACTTCTCGCTGGCCCACGACGACGGCCAATCGGCCAAGAATCTGGAGCAGGCCGACGTCATCCTGGTGGGCGTGAGCCGCAGCGGCAAGACGCCCACCTCGCTCTACCTCGCCATGCAACACGGCATCAAGGCGGCCAACTACCCGCTGATCCCCGAAGACTTCGATCGCAACGAGATCCCGCGCAGCCTGGCGCCGCACAAGAAGAAGTGCTTCGGACTGACGATCGGTCCGGAGCGCTTGGCCGAGATTCGCAACGAGCGCCGGCCCAACAGCAAGTATTCGAGCCTTGAAAACTGCCGCCATGAGGTGAGTGCCGCCGAGGCCATGATGCGGCGTGAAGGGATTTCGTGGTTGTCGTCGACGCACAAGTCGATCGAAGAAATCGCCACCACCATCCTGCGCGACATTCGCCCAGACAGGCTGATGTACTAGAGGCGCCGGCGGGCCGATTCGTAAAGGCACACCGCCGCCGCGGCGGCCACGTTCAACGACTCTTCGCCCCCAGGTTGCGGGATGCGCAGTGACTGCGAACAGCGCTGCATCAACGACGCTGAAACCCCCTGCCCCTCATGGCCCAGCACCCAGGCGCACGGCCAGGGCAGGTCAACCTCGTGCAAGGCGTGCTCGGCATGCGAGCTGGTCGCCAGCATCGAGAGCCGAAGGGCATCAAGCGCCGACTCATCCACCGCTTCCACCAGATTCAGCCCGAAGTGCGCCCCCATGCCGGCGCGCAGCACCTTGGGCGACCACAGCGCCGCCGTGCCCTTGATCGCAACCACCTGCGCAAAACCGAACGCCGCCGCGCTGCGGATGATGGCGCCCACGTTGCCGGCGTCTTGCAGCCGGTCCAGCACCACGGTGGCGACGTCGGGCAGCAACACACCCTGGCCTTGCCACGGCACCGCAAACCCCAAAGGCGCGGCAGATTCGAGCGCGCTCAAACCCGCCATCAAGGCCTGCGGAACGATGGCCACCGTTTCAGCACGGTTCACCAGTTCGCGCAGCGAGGGCTGTTCCCAGGCTGCTTCGGTGATGACGGCCTGCGGGGCATTGCCGCCACGCTGCAAAAAGGCCGAGCAGAGGTGGTCGCCTTCGATCCACACCTCGCCAAGCTTGCGGTAGGCGCCCGGGTCGGCCGCCAGCTTGCGCAGCCGCACCAGCAAAGGGTTGTCGCGTGAGCTGATCGCCTTGACCGTGGCCAACTCAGCCGCCCCCCAGCGCCTCGCGCACCGGCCCGAACGAACGGCGGTGATGCGGGCAGGCGCCATGCTCGCGCAGGGCGGCAAGGTGCTCCGGCGTCGGGTAACCCTTGTGGCCATCGAACCCGTACAGCGGATGCTGCTCGTGCAAGGCCAGGCACAGGCGGTCTCGGTACACCTTGGCGAGGATGGACGCAGCCGAGATCGCCTTCACCTTGGCATCGCCCTTCACGATGGCTTCGGCCGCGATCTTCAGCACCGGCAGGCGATTTCCATCAACCAGCACCTTGCCCGGCTTTAGGCGCAAGCCCTCTACCGCACGGCGCATGGCCAGCATGGTGGCTTGCAGGATGTTCAGCGAATCGATCTCTTCCACCGAGGCTTCGGCGATGGCGCAGCACAATGCCTTGGCGCGGATCTCGTCGTAAAGACGTTCGCGCTGGGCGGGCGACAGCTTCTTGGAGTCGTTCAAGCCCTTGATCGGCTTCAGGTCGTCGAGTATCACCGCGGCCGCCACCACCGGCCCCGCGAGCGGGCCGCGGCCGGCCTCGTCAACGCCGGCAATCAGGCCGATGGCATCGAAGTGAAGGCCGAGCTGCTCAGGCGTTGAGGATTTTCTCGATGGCATCGGTGGCAGCTTGGGCGGTGTGGCAGCGCAGTTGCTGGTGCAAGGTGTGGAAACGTTCGCCAAGGGCGGCGCAGGCCTCGCGATTGTCCAGCCAGTTGAACGCGGCCTGCGCCAG
>NZ_JANOCG010000259.1:0-3792 GCF_031412075.1 Rhizobacter sp. | reverse complement strand
GGTTCTGGATGATGGCCGGCGCGAGGCCCTTGCTCGGCTCGTCGATGAGCAGCAGGCGGCGCGGCTCAACCATCGCGCGTGCAATCGCGAGCATCTGCTTCTGCCCGCCCGAGAGCTTGCCCGCCGGGTGCAGCCAGAACTTCTTCACCGCGGGAAACAGCTCGAACAACCATTCGAGGCGCTTGGTGTCCATCTGCTCCACGGTGCTGGCGTTGCGCGCGGCGAGCAGCATGTTTTCGCGCACCGAGAGGTCGGCAAAGATGCCCATGTTCTCGGGCACGTAGGCGATGCCGAGTTGGGCGATGTCGGGTGTGGGGAGGCCGGCGATGTCTTGGCCGTCGAAGCGCACGCGGCCTTTCGAGGCGGCCCACAAACCCATGATGGTTCGCAGCGTGGTGGTCTTGCCGGCGCCATTGCGGCCGAGCAGCATGGTGACCTGGCCAGTGGGTACCTCGAAGTCGACGCCGTGCAGGATGTGATACGCCCCGATGTGCGTTTGCACGCCTTGCAGAGACAGGAGCACGCCCTCCACCGTTCGGGCTGAGCCAGTCGAAGCCTGAGTGGCAAGCGCGCTGGGCTTCGACAAGCTCAGCCCGAACGGAGGTTCGCGGTCGTCGCTCATGGCGTCGCCTCCGCCACGGTACCGAGATAAGCCTGCTGAACGATCGGCGAGGCGATCACCGCGGCCGGTTCACCGTCGGCCACCAGCTGACCGTTGTGCAGCACGATGATGCGGTCGGCCAGCTCGCGCACCACGTCCATCTTGTGCTCGACCAGCAAGATGGTGCAGTCGCGCCTTGATTTGAGTGCGCGGATGAGGTCCAGGATCACCGGCACCTCGTCCACGCTCATGCCGGCGGTGGGTTCGTCGAACATGAAAACCTGCGGGTCGAGTGCCATCAGCATGGCGACCTCGAGCTTGCGTTGGTCACCGTGCGGCAGGCTGCTTGCGGCCACGTCGGCCTTGTCGGCCAGGCGCACACGCTCCAGCATGGCGTGGGCACGCTCCAGCGTGTTGCGCCGGTCGAGCCACACCGACCAGAGGTTGAGCCCCTCCTTGCGACGCGATTGCACGGCCAGGCGCACGTTCTCCACCACCGACAGGTTGGGGAACAGCTGGGTCAGCTGGAAAGCCCGGCCCAGCCCGCGGTGCGTGCGGGCCGAGGCGGCTTCACGGGTGATGTCGACACCGTTCAACTTCACTACCCCTTCGGTCGCGCGAAGCTGGCCGGAGATCAGGTTGAAGTAGGTGGTCTTGCCCGCGCCGTTGGGGCCGACGATGGCGGTCAGGGTGCCGGGCTGGAAAGCGCAGCTCACATGATCCACCGCCACGTGCCCGCCGAAGCGGATGGTGAGGTCTTTGGTTTCGAGCATCTTTGTCAGTTCAGGGCAGGTTCCACACGGGCACCGTCAGGGGCACGTTCCGATCACGTAGTAGTTGGGAGCGGTCTGCTTGAGCGTGGTCGTGACGAACACATTCCACAGACCCATGTTCTGGCCGGAGCCGTTGGCCCGCGCGTAACCCATCACAACCGTCGCGCGGCCAGCGGTGGTGTGGGCGTAGTTGCTCGCGCTGAAGCAGGTGGGCGCGGGGCCGGGCGGTGGCGGTGGGTTGGGGTCGGGGTCAGGTGGTGTGCCGCCACCCGAGGCCAGCCGGTCGACCATCGCCTTGATGGCCGCCTGCTGGGTGCCGGCCTTCTGCGCGAAGTCGCTGCCGTACCAGCCCACCCAATCCCAGCAGCCATTGGGGTTGGGCAAGGAGCCGCTGGCCGAGGTGGCACGGCGGCTGCTATCCACCTTGGTCTGTGGGAACAACACGATGATGTGGTTGGTGTCGGCCCAGCGTGTGTAGCCGGTGTTCTTGACGAACTTGTCGCCGATGGTCGCGTAGTTCTGCTGGCAGCCGTGCAGGGCCACGTGCAGCTTGCATGGCGTGCCGCTGGCGCAGCTGGCCGGCACGTAGAGCCAGCCGGTGGCGGCCATGCCGGGGTTGCTGGTGAAGGCCGACTGGTTGAACTCGATGTAGTTGGCTGCGGCAGGCGCGTTGTTGCGGGCGCTGAGCGTGCCGTAGAACTGGGTCAACGCGGCCTTGGCGCCGTCGTAGCCGCAGTTGCTGATGTAGGGCGAGGCGCTGCTGCTGCAGGCGTTGTTGCCGGTGGCGCCGAAGTCGGTCGGGAACACGTGTGCCGTGCTGGCGCGCTGCACGAACTCGAGGTTGGCCGCGGGCACGCCGTTGTGGGTGTACTGCGTGCGTGCCGCGTTCATCGGGTTGGGGCCGACGGTGGTGTCGCTGCTGCCGACGAACATGTAGATCTTCTGGGCGGCGACATTCGACTTGTTGTCGATCGAGGTGCCGCTCCAGTTGTTGATGTCGGCCTGCATGGTGCTCAGCATGCTGGCGCTGATCGACGCGTTGTACATGCAGGCGGTGTAGTTGCTGTGACCCGCGCACATGTAGGGGCCGCCCGCGAACACGCCCACGCCCTTGAAGGTCGACGAGTAGGCGTAGCCGAGCTGGTTGGCCATGAAGCCGCCCGCCGACAGGCCCGACACGGTGATCTGGCTGGTGTCGATGTTGTACGCGGGCAGTGGCACGGCGGCTTGCGTGCAGGCGGCAACAGCAAACGACAACGCCGCAACAAAACGCTTGAGAAAGCTGCTCATGCTGGTCCCCTCTT
Source organism: Rhizobacter sp. (assembly GCF_031412075.1). Lineage (GTDB taxonomy): Bacteria > Pseudomonadota > Gammaproteobacteria > Burkholderiales > Burkholderiaceae_C > Rhizobacter. The sequence continues at coordinate 1,114 of NZ_JANOCG010000259.1, read as the reverse complement.
GATTTGCGACATGCTTCAGCTGCCCGCCAAACTCCGTTCGGGCTGAGCCTGTATTCCCGATCGCCCTGAGCCTGTCGAAGGGAGCCAGCGCCGTGCTCTGCGCACCCTTCGACAGGCTCAGGGCGAACGGACTCTGGCCCGCGAAATCGGGAATGACGGCGCTACGTGATCAACGCTTGTTGTTGATCGGGATGTTCATCTCCTCGGGCTTGATCTCGCGGATCAGCTCGGGCACACCCCAGGCAAAGGCCGGGTCGATCTTGATCTTGAAGTGGTACATGCTCTGCATGGCCTGGTGGTCTTCCTTGCGGAAGGTCATCTTGCCCTTGGGCGTCTCGAAGCTCATGCCTTCCATCGTGGTGATGAGCTTGTCGGTGTTGGTATTGCCCTGGGTCTTCTTCAGTGCCTCGACCAGTGCAATGGCAGCGCTCATGCCACCCGCGGTGAAGAAGTCAGGCGGCGTCTGGAACTTCTTGTAGTGGTTGGCGACCAGCCACTCGTTGACCGGGTTCTTCGGGATGCCGAAGTAGTAGTACGCCGCACCTTCGAGGCCGGGGTATTGCTTGTAGGCGACGAGCGCCGGCAAGATGTTGCCGCCGGAGGCGAGCTCGATGCCGTAGCGCTTTTGCAGCTCGAGGTCGGCGAACTTGCTGAACGGTGAGTTGGCGCCGGCCCACACCACCCAGACGATCTTGCGGCCGGGTTTGTCTTTCAGCGCGTCGATCACCCGCTGGATGCCGGCGGTGAAGTCGGTGGTCGCGGGAGGCAGGTACTCCTCGTGCACGAGCTTGGCGTTCTTGATCGCGTCGCGGAAGGCCTTCACACCGTCGCGGCCGAAGGCGAAGTCTTGCGCGAGGGTGGCCACGGTCACGCCGGCCTTGTCCAAGGCGACCGCATTGGAGATCGCGTCTTGCGAACTGTTGCGGCCGGTGCGGAAGATGTACTTGTTCCACTTCTCGCCGGTGATCGAGTCGGCCACGGCCGGCTCCACCAGCAGGATCTTCTTGTACTCCTCGGCGACGGGCAGCATGGCCAGCGCCACACCCGAGCCGGTGGTGCCGATGGCGATGTCGGCCTTGTCGTCGCCGTAGGCGGTGGCCAGCAGGCTCTTGCC
>NZ_JANOCG010000258.1:0-3889 GCF_031412075.1 Rhizobacter sp. | reverse complement strand
CATGCCCGGTGACGCGCGCTTTTGTCTCCACTGCGCGTCACTCGCATGCCTCGATGCACCACCGACTTCAACTCACATCGCTCTCCTGCGCGGCGCGTTTGCTGCCGCTGAACATGGCGCGCACCAGGTTTTCGCGGTGGCGAACACTCGCGAAAATCACGCCGCTCAGGTGCACGGCGATCAGCGCGACCAGCGTCCACGCGAGTGCGCCGTGCAGGCTTTGCATGCCCTCGTCACCCCAGAAACGGTCGGTGTTCAAGAGCCAGCCGGTGGCGCCCGCGGCCAGCACGCAGGCCCACAACACGAGTGCCATCCAGCCGCCCAGCGGGTTGTGGCCAAGGTAGCGTGGCTCTCGGCCACGCAGCCACTGCGCGGCGTAACGCGCGGTGTCGGCCGGCGAACGCACGAACTGGCGAAAGCGCGCATACGGGCTGCCCACGCAGCCCCAGACCACACGCAGCCCGACCACGGCGAGTACCCCATAGCCCAGCGGCGCGTGCCACCGGGTCCAGCGTTCGCTGGTCAGCCAGGCCGCCGCCATGCCGGCGACCAGCGCCCAGTGCAGGCCACGCACGGCGGCGTCCCAGACCTTCATGGTGACGGCTGCATCGCGTGGCTACTTCTTCGCCGACTCACCAGCCGGCAGCACACGCTCGAAGGTCTTGGGGTCGAAAAAAACCTCGACACGTTCGCCCTTGGCGTCGAAGCCGTAAACCTCATAGCAGCCGTTCTCGACCTTGACCTTGCGCACGCGCCAGCCTTCGTTGACGAGCATGGCCTGCAGCTCCATCTGGCCTTTCTATTCGGCCTTGGGGGTGTCGCACTTCACGTCGCCGTGCGCCAACGCGGCGCTGGTGAACAGGGTGCCCGCAACCGCGGCAGCAAACGGCAGGGTGGTTTTCATCGGGGTCCTTTCAGGGTGAAGTCGGCTCAGGTGTCGGCCCAGCCGCGCAGCAGGTTGTGGTACGTGCCGGTGAGACCGATCACCGCCGGGTCGGCCTCGCCAAAACGGGTGCGCAGGCTCATCAGGTGCTGGTCCATATCGAACAGCAGGCGACGCTGCTCGTCGCTGCGCACCATGCTCTCGATCCAGAAGAAGCTGGCGAAGCGGTAGCCACGCGTGACCGGCTCGACACGGTGCACGCTGGTGCCGGGGTACAGCACCATGTCGCCGGCCGGCAGCTTGACGCGCTGGGTGCCGTAGGTGTCGGCGATCACCAGCTCGCCGCCGTCGTATTCCTCGGGCTCGGCCAGGAACAGCGTGCAGCTCACATCGGTGCGCACACGCTCGCCTTGCGTTCCGGGGATGAAGCGCACGGCGTTGTCGACATGGTCGCCAAACGCGTTGGCCGCGCCGCCGTAGCGGTTGAAGAGCGGCGGGAACACCCGCTTGGGCAAGGCCGCCGAGAAGAAGATGGCGTGCCGGTTGAGGCCGCGCAGCACGATCTCTTGCAGCGCGCGGGTGTCGGGCTCGTCTTGCGGCAACTGCTCGTTGTTCTTGGCCAACGCCGACTGCTCGCCGGCGGTGACACGCCCATCACCCCAGGGCGCGCGCGCCAGGATCTCGCGCGCCTGGCACAGCTCGTCGGCGGTCAGGACTTGTCGGATGTGTTGAAGCATGGCGATGGCGGTGCTGTGTGAACGGGTCGGCCTGCCGATGGGTCAGAACTTCATCGTGGTGGTCAGCTGCACGGTGCGCCCCTTGCCCGGGATGTAGTGGCCGCGGTAGAGCATGTCGGCGTAGTGCTCGTCGGTCACGTTGGTCACGTTGAGCTTGAAGCTGACCTGGTCGATGAACTGGTACTCGGCCATCAGGTCACCGGTGATGAACTTGGGTGCCACGATCGCCGAGCTGGCTGCCAAGCCCACTGGCCGGTCGCTGCTGCGGGCGTTCAGCCCACCGCCCACACGCCATTTGGGCGTGACCTTGTAGGTGGTCCAGAGGGTGCCGGTGTGGCGCGGTGTGAGGCCCGGGCGCGAGCCCGCCACTTCGGTGCCGGCGGCGCCGCTGGAGCTGTCGACCTTGGCGCTCGGGATGAATGCGTAGGACCCGTAGACCTCCCACAACGGGGTGATACGCCCGCTCAGGTCGAGCTCGATGCCGGCCGCGTGGCGTTCGCCGGACAACACGTAGTTGCAGGCATTCACCGACTCGGCGTCGCGGTTGCGTTCGTTGTACTTGGTGGCTTGAAACAGTGCGAAGCGGCTGCTGAAGTTGCCGCTGGCGCTGTCGAGCTTGGCGCCCAGCTCGATGTTGCGGCTCGATTCGGGATCGGTGTTTCCGGTGCCGGGGTCATATTGGTACGTGTCGCCCGAGGTGTTGAACGAGGTGCCGTACGAGAAGTGGTACGACCGTGTGGGGGTGGGCTGGAACAACACGCCAAGGCGTTTGCTGACCAGCGAATCTGTGCGGCTGATGCTGTTTGCAGGGGCCACGGCGCAGGGGTTGGCCGGGTTGGCCGCGATCGAGATGTTGTTGTAGGTGCCCTTGAACTGATCCCAGCGCAGCCCGGCCAACACTTTCCACATCGGCGCGATCTGCACCAGGTCTTGCACGTAGATGCCCAAGGCCTTGGCGTCGAAGGTGCGGTTGACCGAGGTGGCGCGCTGCCCTTCGTCGACGGACGTGCCATCGTCGGGTGTGCCCACCGTGGTGCGCGGCTTGGTCAGCGTCGGGCCCGACACGGCCAGGTTCTCGAACTCTTCACGCGCCAGGTCGGCGCCCGCTTGAACCGAGTGCGCCAGGCCGCCCCACTTGAACTTGCCGCTGTAGTCGCTCTGCAAGTACTTGGTCTCCATGTTCATCACCTTGGCCTGGACACCGGTACCGCCAGAGCGCTGCAGCAGCGTGGCGTCGCTGAAGGTGTCGGATGTGACGGCCTGCCCGCCCGGCTGCTGGGCCGCCGCCACGAAGCGGATGGCGCTCGCGCGCTGGTCGCGGGTGTAGCTCGCCAGGCGCAGCGCGGTGCGCAGCTCGCCGCCGTCGCCAAACTTGTGCACGTGGCTGACGTTGCCTTGGGTGGTGCCGCTGCGCGCATAGTCGCTCGCCATGCCGTAGTAGTTTTTCGGGTCGGTGTTCCAGAGGTAGTCGCCGCCCCGCGCGCCGGGGGTGAGCCAGGGCAGGCCGTAGTGCACGCCGTTGTTGTTCTCCAGGTGGTAGGTGCCGACCTGGAATTCGTCGTCGGTGCCGACGCCAAAGCGGTAGCTCGGTGCAATGCCCTTCTTGTCGATCGTGTTGCCGTAGTTGTCGGCCACGGTCAGCATGGTGGCGATGCGCAGCGCCGCGTTTTCGCCGGTTCTGAGGTTGAAGTCGGCGGTGCTGCGGGCGTAGTCGCCGTTGCCCAGCGTGATTGCGAGTTCGTTATCATTGACCAGCTCGGGGCGCTTGCTGACCTGGTTGACCGCGCCGCCGGTGGAGCCGCGGCCGAACAACATCGAGGCCGAGCCGCGCAGCAGCTCCAGGCGGTCCCAGTTGAAGGAGTCGCGGTCGTAGAAGGCCGGGTCGCGCATGCCGTCGATGAAGATGTCGCCGGTGGACTGCAGCGAAAAACCGCGCAGGCGGATGTCTTCTTCGCCACCTTCAGCCGCCTGGAACGAAATGCCGGCGGTGTTTTTCAGCGCCTCTTTCATCGTGTCGAGATTGCGGTCGTCGATCAGGCGCTCGGTGACCACGGTCACCGATTGCGGCACGTCGCGCAGCTCTTGTTGGCCCTTGCCGATGCGGGTGGTGGTGGCCTGGTAGCTCTGTTTGCCGCTCGCTTCTGCTGCGGCTTTCACCTTGATCTGCGGCAGCGTGGTCACGCCTGACGCCGCCGACGCGGGCGCCGAAGCGGCAGTCGGCGCAGCCGGTGCGCTGGTCTGTGCCGTCACCGGCGGCAAGGCCAGGCCG
>NZ_JANOCG010000257.1:0-15465 GCF_031412075.1 Rhizobacter sp. | reverse complement strand
CTTTTTGATGAGCCTGAAGTCGTTGCTGGAAACCGGGAAAGGTGCTCCCAGCCCGCACGACACCAAGATCGACAACTGGAATTAATTGAACTTCGACAAGGTATTCAAGGCGCTGGCCGACCCGACCCGCAGGCGTCTGCTGGACTCACTGCACGCGCAAAGCGGCCAGACGCTCGGCGCGCTGTGCGAGGACATGGAGATGTCACGCCAGGCGGTGACGCAGCATTTGCAGTTGCTCGAAGAAGCCAACCTGGTGGCCATCGTGTGGCAAGGCCGCGAAAAGCTCCACTACCTGAACGCCGTGCCGCTGCACGAAATCTACGCGCGCTGGATCGAGAAGTTCGAGCAGCCGCGCCTCGGTGCATTGCACCAACTCAAGAAACGATTGGAAGGTGATGACGATGAAAAAGCCTGACTACGTGTACGTGACCTACATCGCCACCACACCCCAGAAGGTGTGGCAGGCGCTGGTCGACACCGACCTGATGAGCCAGTACTGGGTCGGCCCCAAATCCGACTGCGTGCGGGTCAACGTGTCGGACTGGAAACCCGGCTCGCGCTGGGAGCACCAGCGCCTCGACGACGCGCGCACAGTCGACATCACCGGCACCGTGGTCGAGAGCAACCCGCCTCACCGCCTGGTCTACACCTGGGCGCGGCCGAGCGAGGCCGACGACAGCTCGAAACACTCGCGCGTGAGCTTCGACATCGAAGCCCACATCGACGGGCTCGTGAAGCTGACGGTCACGCACGACGATCTGGACCCTCAGATGCTTGCAGGTGTTTCGGGCGGATGGCCGATGGTGCTGTCGAACCTGAAAACGCTGCTCGAAACCGGTCATACGCTGCCACGCGCCGTGCCGGTGGGCTGACGGCAGCTGGCCGGGCTCAGTGGTCCTGACTGACCGAGTAGGTGCCAAACATGGCCTGCACCGGGCTCGATTCGGGCAGCACATAGACCACGCCGCGGCGCTGGCCCAGGATCGGTTCAATGACCGACAGGTAGAAGTCTGCCGACACCACGATGCAACCGAGCGAGATCCGGTTGTCTTCGCTGGTCGGCGAGTCGAGCCGTTGTGGACGGCGCTCGTGCGCCGGAGCGGGCCGCAGGCGGTGGATGGCGAGAGACGCGTCGTAGTCGATCCACACGATGGCCTCTCCCTTGTCGTTGTGGCCGGGCTGGGATTCGAAACGCCCCGCCGGCGTGGTGCGCTCGCCAGCGGTCAGGCTGGAGGGCGCGCGGTGGGCCAAACCTGGCACCGACACATCGCCCGGGTCGATGCCCAGCAGCGCTGCCGAGCTGCCGATCAGGCGGCCGTCGGATTCGTAGATGGAGATTCGGGCGCCCCGCTTGTCGACGATCGCAAAGGGCAGGCCCGCGTGATCGGCCGTGGTCACGACCCAGCTGGCGACATCACGCGTGTCGCGCAGGTCGCTCGCAACGCGATCGCCGGCGCCCCCGGGAGCCGCGTGACACAGCGCGGCACAAAACAATCCAGCGACTGCAGCAAGCAGCCGTTTGCCTGCTCGGGGCATTGCGACAGTCCTTCGAAGGCATCAGCAGCGAAGGACATGAGACGCCTCCGTTGCGCCGGCCGACGAGACGGCAGCACAGCGGATCAGATTGTCGGGTGAGGGTGACGCGGGAACTCGGCCAGGAAGACGGCCAATCGGCAATAGCTCACGGGTTCGGGTCGCTTGTGCGCCTTGTGTCGATTCGCAGCCGCTTCTCAGCGGCCCGAGAGGCCGGCAAAGACCTCACGCACAGGCCTGGTTTCAGGCAGCACATAGACCACACCGCGTGCAGTGCCGATCACCGGCCAGATCACCGAATCGAAAAAAGCCACCGGCACGTTGATGCAGCCATAAGAGATGCGGCGCTGCGCGGGGTCGGGCGAGGCCAGCCGCTCGAGGCGGCGCTCCTTGGGGTCGACCAGCCGCACACGGTGCATGGAGACCGCAGTCGAATAGTCGACCCACACCACGTTTTCGCCCAAAGCGTTCTTGCCGGGTTGGCTGACGAAGCGGCCGGCCGGCGTGGTGCGCTCGCTGGGGTGCACCTGCTCGATGGGGCGATCGCCGATGCCGGCCACGGAGTCGTCGCCTACGGCGGCACCCAGCAGCACCGGGCTCGCGTCGATGATGCGGCCATGGGCGTCGAAAACGAACACCATGGCCTCGCGCTTGTCGAGGATGACGAAGGGCAAGCGGTGGTTGTCTTGCGCCTGTGTGACCCAGTCGGCAACGAAGCGGGCGTCGGCAGAGGCCGGGTGAAAAGCGAAATCGGCAAAAGGCCGGGCGGCGTTGGCTTCAGCGATCGCGAGGCGCGATGAACTCAGCTGAGAGGTGGCCACGCTCGCCGGTGGCAAGGTCAGCACCAAGGCGGCTGCACCGAACAGCAGGCCCTGCCGCAGCCCCGCCAGGATCTCGGCCCGGTGCTCGAAGACGCTGGCGAAATTCACGGGTGGTATCCAGGGATCGGGGGTGAATCACGGGCGAACAGCGAAGGGGGTGTTCGCCCGTGCCGCTGGACGGATGTCAGTTGCGGTCAGCCTTGGGCATCGGCTCGGCGGCCATGTCGTTGGTCGTCAGCGGCCGATCCGTGGTCGACGGGGTGGTCGTCGATGTGGCCGAGTTGTCCGGGCTCGTGGATGTGCTCGGCGAGGTCGAGTTGCTCGGCGTCACGGTCGAGCTCGAATTCGAGTTCGCGGGCGACTGGGTCGAGCTCATCGACGGCTGTTGCGAAGTGCTCGGCGTGGTGGTCGACGGGGTGGTTTCGGTGGTCGTCTGGGCATAAGCCAAACCCACTGCGCCGACGATGGTGGTGGCTGCAACCGCAGCGGTGAGGGTCTTGGAAAAGTTCATCTTGAAGCTCCTTGGAGAGTGGCGGGCCAGTGAAACCCTGGCCCAAAGGGACAAAAAACCGACACAAAGGCCAGTGGTTGAAACCTTAGTGCCATCGCCCGGCCAGCACGTTCGGCCATCGACTCTCCTGCGCGTAGGACAACCGGCGGTTGTCGAGTCGGCACAAGACCGCGGGCATGCCCTCGTTTCAGTGCCCACGAAACCCGTTGAACAATTTCTTTGCGCAACCCATACCATGCGCGACCCGCAGACAAACTCCACCCCATGCCGACATCCACTGACAAACCCGGTGCCGCATCTGCCGTCGCGATGGCAGGCCTCACCAAGACCTACGCCAGTGGCTTCGAGGCGCTCAAGCGTGTGGACCTCGAAATCCGCCGCGGCGAGATCTTTGCCCTGCTCGGCCCCAATGGCGCCGGCAAGACCACGCTGATCTCCATCGTGTGCGGCATCGTCACCGCCAGCGCGGGCAGCGTGACGGTGGCGGGCCACGACATCGTGCGCGACTACCGCATCACCCGCTCGCTGATCGGCCTGGTGCCGCAAGAGCTGGCGACCGATGCCTTCGAGAGCGTGTGGGCCACGGTCAACTTCAGCCGCGGCCTCTTCGGCAAGGCGCCCAACCCGGCGCTGGTGGAGAAGGTGCTGCGCGACCTCTCGCTGTGGGACAAGCGGCACAACAAGATCATGGAGCTCTCAGGCGGCATGAAGCGCCGCGTGATGATCGCCAAGGCCTTGTCGCACGAGCCCGAGATCTTGTTCCTGGACGAACCCTCCGCCGGCGTCGACGTGGAGCTGCGGCGCGACATGTGGGAGATGGTGCGGCGCCTGCGTGATGGCGGCGTGACCATCATCCTCACCACCCACTACATCGAAGAAGCCGAAGACATGGCCGACCGCATCGGCGTCATCAGCAAGGGCGAGCTGATCCTGGTCGAAGAGAAGAAGGCGCTGATGAAGAAACTGGGCAAGAAGCAACTCACCATCGAGCTCGACCATGCGATGAGCGAGGTGCCCACCGAGCTGGCCGCCTGGAACCTGGTGCTCAAGCCAGGTGGCCACACGCTGCAGCGCGAGTTCGACGTGAGCGACGCGAGCGCAGGCGTGGCGCCGCTGCTCAGGCGCATGGGCGAGCTGGGTATCGGCGTCAAGGACGTGAACACGCAGCAAAGTTCGCTCGAAGACATCTTCGTGAGCCTGGTGCACGACAACTCGCACGACCACCCAGCCGGAGCCGCCACATGAACGCGACATCCTTCAACCGATACGGTGTGTGGGCGATCTATCGCTTCGAGATGGCGCGCTTCATGCGCACCGTGGGGCAAAGCCTGGTCGCGCCGGTGATCACCACCTCGCTCTATTTCGTGGTGTTCGGCGCGGCCATCGGCTCGCGCATGCAAGACGTGAACGGCGTGGCCTACGGAGCCTTCATCGTGCCGGGGCTCATCATGCTGTCGATCCTCACGCAGAGCCTGTCGAACGCCTCGTTCGGCATCTACTTCCCGCGCTTCACCGGCACCATCTACGAGCTGCTGTCGGCACCGGTGTCGTCCCTGGAGCTGCTGATCGCCTATGTGGGCGCGGCGGCCACCAAGTCGATCGTGCTGGGTCTTGTGACCCTGCTCACCGCGGCCTTCTTCGTGAAGCTGCACATTGCGCACCCGGTTTGGATGGTGGCGTTTCTGGTGCTCACCTCGGTGACCTTCAGCCTGTTCGGTTTCATCATCGGCCTGTGGGCCAAGGGCTTCGAGCAGCTGCAGCTCATCCCCATGCTGGTCATCACGCCGCTCACCTTTCTGGGTGGCGCGTTCTACTCGATCGACATGCTGCCGCCGCTGTGGCGCACGATCACTCTCTTCAACCCGGTGGTCTACCTGATCGACGGGTTTCGCTGGAGTTTCTTCGACACCGCCGACGTGGGCGTGGGCTGGAGTCTGGGCGCGACCTGCGGCTTTCTCGCGGTCTGCATCGCCGTGGTGGCGTGGATGTTTCGCACCGGCTACCGGCTGAAGAATTGACCGGCTGAACAACCGAGACGACCATGCACAACCTCATCGACTTCACTTCGTGGCAAGGTGTGCTCACCACGATGCTGGGCGCGCTGCTGGTTTCGTTGGCGGCGGTCGGTGTGCGGCTCCTTTTTATGCACACCGTGCAGCGGCGGCGAGAGCGCGAAAACCGCCAGATCAACGAGCGGGTGAAGACGCTGATCGCCGCGTACAAGACCTTGGGCGGCTCGTTCACCGGCGACCTGAGCATCGACCCCAGCCACCTGCGCGACCTGCGGCGCGACGCGCCCGCCGATGAAACGCCCACCGAAGCCGAACCCGAGTCCACGCCAAGCTCCGACCGGCGTCGACGCATGCGCGATGCCGTTGAAGCGGCACTGTCCGACGTGATCCTGCTGGGCACCGAAGAGCAGGTGCACCTGGCGGTGCAAGCCGCCAACGACATGGTGGCCGGCCGGCGCGTCGAGACGGGTGCGCTGGTGGCCGCGCTGCGCAAGTTCATCCGCGAGGTGCTCGACCTCGAGCCGGTGCCTGCAAAACTGGTCATCCCGCAGCAGGGCCCACTGCGGCCGGCCAGCGGTGCGGGCCCCCGCGGAGGGCGCAACGAGCGAGGTGGCAAGGGCGGCGGCGCAATGACCGGCTCGGGCACGGGCGCCGACCACGACCCCAGCTGAGGCAAGGGGAAGGGAGATGGCAAGGCTTGCGCCGCCTGTCCAACGCGTGACAGTCGCCGGGGCGTTTTCAGACATCATGTCCCGTGCAGCACCCAAGACAAGGGTCGACGTCACTCCACCGTTCTGCATGTGGTGTCGATGTGCATTGGCGGCGGCATGGGCGGGGCCGGCTTGTTTGAAGTGTTTTAACCCGTCGAAGCCCCTCGCGATTCCACAAAAAGGAGACACCCATGGACCTGAGCTACTCCCCTGAAGAGCTGGCCTTCCGCGACGAGGTTCGCAGCTGGCTCGACACGAACCTGCCCGCCGACATCCGCGAGAAGGTGCAAGCCCACCGCGAACTGAGCAAGGACGATTACATGCGCTGGCACAAGATCCTTGCGGCCCAGGGCTGGTCGGTGCCGCACTGGCCCGAAGAATGGGGCGGCACCGGTTGGGACATCACGCAGCGTTATCTCTACCAGGAGCAGTTCGGCCTCTCTGGCGCGCCGGGCCTGCCGTCGTTCGGCCCGGCCATGTGCGCCTCGGTGCTGATGCGTTTCGGCACGCCGGGGCAGAAGGCGCACTTCCTGCCGCGCATCCGCGATGGTGTCGACTTCTGGGTGCAGGGCTACTCCGAGCCCGGCGCCGGCTCCGACCTCGCGGCCGTGAAAACGCGCGCCGAACGAAAGGGTGACCACTACGTCGTCAACGGCCAGAAGATCTGGACCACGCTCGGCCACTACGGTGACTGGATCTTCTGCCTGGTGCGCACCGACCCCACCGCCGAGAAGCGGCAAGAGGGCATCAGCTTCCTGCTGATCGACATGAGCACACCCGGCATCACCGTGCGCCCGCTGATCCTGATGGACGGCGGCCACGAGGTGAACGAGATCTTCTTCGACGATGTGAAAGTACCGGTGGAGAACCTCATCTTCGAAGAGAACAAGGGCTGGACGGTGGCCAAGTACCTGCTCGGCCACGAGCGCATGGGCTCGGGCAACGTGGGTGGCAGCAAGCGCATGCTGGCCGAGCTGAAGGAGATCGCGGGCCGCGAGCTGAAAAACGGCAAGCCCGTCATCGACGACCTGCGCTTTCGCGACAAGCTGAGCCGCATCGAGATCGACCTGCAGGCGCTGGAGCTCACCTCCATGCGCTTTCTCGACAAGATGCGCCGCAGCGGCCAGCCGCCGGGTGCCGACGTGTCGACGCTGAAGATCCGCGGCACCGAGATCGCACAAGCCATCACCCTGCTCACCGTCGAGGCGCTCGGCCCGACGGCGCAACCCTTCTGCGCCATCGACGGCGACGAGCTCGACCCAGTGCAGACCAGCGTGACACCGCGCTACCTGAACTACCGCAAGGTCAGCATCTACGCCGGCTCCAACGAAGTGCAACGCAACATCATCGCCAAGGCCACGCTGGGCCTTTGAGGACACCACGCCATGAACTTCGAACTGACCGACGAACAACAGCAACTGGCCGACTCGGTGCGCAAGTACCTCGGCAACACCTACGGCTTCGAGGCGCGCAAGGCCATCTTGCAATCGCCGAGCGGTGTGGGTGACAAGGTATGGGCCAGCTTTGCCGAGCTGGGCCTCACCGCGATGACCCTGCCCGAGGCCGACCGCGGCTTCGCCGGCGGCGCGATGGACCTGCTGGCCGTGATGCAACCCTGTGGCGAGGCGCTGGTGGTCGAGCCGCTGCTCGACAACGTGGGCCTCGCTGGCCGACTGCTCGCCCGCGCCGGCAACGACGCCCAACGCAGCGCGTGGCTGCCGGGGCTGGCCGATGGCTCGGTGCAGCTCGCCTTCGCGAGCGGGGAGCCCGGCCGACGTTATGAGCTGGCGCCACAAACCACCACCGTCACGAGCCACCCCGAGGGCTGGTTGCTCAACGGCGAGAAGAGCGTGGTGGTCGGCGCACCGACGGCCACGCGGCTCATCGTGTCGGCCAGCAATGGAAGCGGCGCCAGCCTCTTTCTCGTCGACCCGAAAGCAGAAGGTGTCACGCTCAAGGCCTACCGCACGATCGACGGTCTGCGCGCCGCCGACATTCGTTTCAGCCACGTGCGTCTGAGTGCCGATGCACTGCTGGGCACAGCAGGTGATGCGCTGCCGCTGATCGAAGAGGCGGTCGACTTTGCCACCGCCCTGCTCTGCGCCGACGCGGTGGGCGCGATGCAGCACGCGTGCGACGCGACGCTCGACTACCTGAAGACACGCAAGCAGTTCGGCGTGCCCATCGGTTCGTTCCAGGCACTGCAGCACCGCATGGTCGACATGGTGATCGCCACCGAAGAGGCCCGCTCCATGGCCATCCTCGCGGCGGCGAAGGTCGATGACCCGACCGTGAGCACCAGCGAGCGCGCCCGCGCCGTCTCGGCGGCCAAGGTGAAGATCGCCGAGGCCGCCACGCTGGTGCGCGAAGAAGCGGTGCAACTGCACGGCGGCATGGGCATGACCGAAGAGCTCAAGGTCTCGCACACCTTCCGCCGGCTGACGATGGCGGCGCAGCGCTTTGGTGATGTGGACCATCATCTGGAGCGCTACGCGGCGCTGGCTGAACGCTGAAGCTGGCGTGATGTGTCGGAGCGCTCCGCCACGTCGGTACTTCATTCTCTCAATTCAGGAGACATGCACATGCTCAAGTGGGCCATCATCTTTTTCATCATCTCGCTTGTCGCCGGCTACTTCGGCTTCAGCGGCGTCGCCTCCAAATCGCGCAGCATTGCGAAGGTGCTGTTCGCGATTGCACTGGTGATCTTCCTGATCGTGCTGGTGTTCGGCGTGATGCTCGGCATGCTGGTCTTCTAGGGCGCGCCCGCCGCGGCTCAGATCATCGACAGTCGTGTCTTCTTCTTGGGCGCCGGAAAACGGCTGTCGATCAGGCGCAGCTCGTGTTCGCTCAGGGCCACCCGCTCGGCCGCCAGGTTCTCTTGCAGGTGGGCGACCGACGAGGCCTTGGGGATCGCCACCACGCCGGGCTGGCCGATCACCCAGGCCAAGGCCACCTGTGCCGCCGTGATCCCACGTGCGCGGCCGATCTCGGCCAGCGTGTCGTTGGCCGCCAGGCTGCCCTGGTCGATGGGGCTGTAGGCCATCAAGGGCATCGAACGCTCGCGCATCCACGGCAACAAGCCGAACTCGGGGCCACGCTCGGTCAGCGAGTAATAGACCTGGTTCGCTGCGCACCGGCTGTGGCCGGACTGGGCCCGCGCGGTGAGGGTCTCCAGCTCCTGCATGTCGGCCAGGTCGAGGTTGCTCACGCCCCATGCGCGCACCTGGCCCGCGGCCACCAGCGATTGCATGGCTTCCACGGTCTCGGCCAGCGGGTGCTCGCCGCGCCAGTGCAAGAGGTAGAGGTCGATGCAGTCGAGGCCCAGCCGCTGGCGGCTGCGGTCGCACGCACTCACCGTGCCGCGCCGGCTCGCGTTGTGCGGGTAGACCTTGCTGACGACAAACATCGCTTCGCGTGCCACCGTGCCCGCCCGAATGGCCTCGGCCAGCGCCCGCCCGACCACCGTTTCAGCGCCGCCTTCGCCATACATCTCGGCGGTGTCGATCAGCCGGTAACCCAGCTCGATGGCGCTGCGCAGGTTGGCCACCTCGGCATCACGCGTGGCGCTGGTTTCGCCCATGCGCCAGGTGCCCAGGCCCAGCACGGGCATCGTCGTTCCATCGGTCAATTGGAGGTGGCGCATGGGGTCGTCCATCAAAAGTCGATGCAGGTCATGGGTGTGGATTCTGGCGGCCCCGGCTCGCGGTTCGCATATCAACACTCGGTTATGTCGTTTCCCAATCTGCGGCCCGGTCCCTACATTGGTGGCCCACCACCCACACTCTCTCCCGAGGACCATGATGCGCTTGTTCAGCCTGCTGGATGCCTTCTTCGAGCGATGGCACGCACGTCCCTCGGACCCGCAGGTGGTGGTGGTGTGCATGAAAAAGCAAGGCCGCGCCGGGGCAGGCATCGGCCAGAAGGACTTTGATGCGCTGCTTCAACGCCTGCAGCGGGTGGTGCAGGCACATCCGGCAGCCACTTACGACGGCAAGGAGGTGAGCGGCGGCGAAGTGCGGCTCTATTTCTTCTCGAACGGCGCGCCACGGCTGGCGCGAGCCTTGGCCTTGGGGTTGAGCGACATCGCCTGGTGCCGCGGCGCTGCCGTGCGGGTCTGCTCCGACATCGGCGCCCGTCTCGAAGAGCATGTGGTGCCGGTGATTTCAAACCCCTTGCCGGGGCGCCGGCGTCCGAGCGCCACGCGCCGCGTTGATCTGCAGTGACACGTCTTCAGGCCACGGCCGCCCGTCCCGCCGATGAGCAAGCCCTCGCTGCGTGAGGTGCCGGTGTCGGCCGAGAAGCACGCGCCGCCACCGGTGAAGCAGTGAGGAGCACGCCCAGGGCGCAGTGACACCGCATGGGTGATCGGCGCCGAGCCAAACCCCTAGCGTCCCTGCCGCTGCACCCACTCGGCAAACTTGTTCAGCCAGTCTTTCAAGAACTTCTCGCTGCCGGCACCGATGCTGCCATCGCTGTTGAACAAGCCGTCTTTCGACTGGATGAAGGCTTCGGGCTGGCCCATCGTCGGCACATCGAGGTAGGCGAGCACGTTGCGCAAATGCTGTTGCGCCAACGCGGTGCCAATCGCGCCAACCGAAACGCCGATCACCGCCGCGGGCTTGCCCGCCCAGGCGTTCTGCCCATAAGGCCGAGAAGCGTGGTCAATGGCGTTCTTGAGCACACCAGGAATGGATCTGTTGTACTCCGGCGTGATGAACAACAGGCCCTGCGAGGCCGAGACCTCGGCCTTCAGGCGCTTCACCGCCGGCGCCTGATTGGCGTCGTCGTCCTGGTTGTAGAGCGGCAGATCGCCGATCTGTAGTTGCGTGAATTGAAACTGAGCCGGCGCCAGCCTGGCCAACCCGTCTGCGAGTTTGCGGTTGAACGAATCGGCCCGAAGGCTTCCAACCACGACGGCAATCTTGTACGGGGTCATGCGGTGCTCCTGTCAGTTGACGAATCCAGCGGCATCGACCTGGTGATCAAACGCCGCCTGGGCCTCCCGACTCTGCCTTGTCGGGCCTAGCCTTTTGAGCTCACGCGCGCCGCAGCCAGCTGCTGGCCGAGAGGCGACTGCGCCATGAGTTCCTTGAACCACAGTTGATAGCCCTCGTCGCTCGGGTGCAAGCCGTCGCGCGCGTTCAGCTCCCGGCGCTGCGCGAAGGGGTCGTCGCGCCGCTCCTTGAACAGGTTCACATACGAAGCACCCTGCTGCGCAGCCGCCTCCTGCACCAGCGAATGAAATTGCCGCGAGCGCGAGCTCATCCACCACGACAGCGGCGGGAAGAAGAACGGGGCATTGCCGACATTGCCAGCCGGCATCAGCACCACGGTATCGGCGCGCGCCCGCGCCTGCCGAATGACGCCGTCCAGTTGATCGCGGGCCTTGTCGAGGTCTCGCAGCCGGATCACGTCATTGCCACCGGCCAGGATCAGCACCGCGTCGAAGCGGGCATCGCCACCCAGCTGTTGCGGAAGCTCTTCCAGGGTGGCGCCATCGCGACCTCGGTTTTCGATGTGCAGGCCGGGGTAAGCCTGGGCCAGCAGGCCCGCGAGGCTGGTGCCGGGCTTACTCGCCCCGGTACCCACCGCCGTGCTGTCGCCCACGATCAGCAGTCGCGCGCGGGGCTGCTCGACATGGCGCTGCAAGGGCTCGCTCAGCCGGGCCAGCTCGGAGGCGTCACGCAGCCGGGAGGCGGTGCAACCCGCCAACAGAATCAGCGTGGCCACGGCGGCACCGGCCCAGAGCAGCCTGGTTTGCCGTGGGGAGGAGTGGAAGGGCAAGGTCACGGCGTGATCTTCACCGCTCGGCGGCAGATCGGGCACCGGTCTACAGCCAAACCGTGGGTAGTCGTGCTCCTACATCAAACCGCTGAGCGGGGCCTGAAAACATAACAAGGAACATTCGGGGACAATGCAGGTTCCCGCAGTTCTGCGGGGTATCGATCTCATCAAAAAGGAAAATCGAATGAAAAAGTGGGTAGGAGGACTGATCACCATTTCTGCGCTGCTGTTGTCTGGCGGCGCGATGGCGCAGGGTTACGCGAGCTTCGCTGCCGGCCAGAGCAAGCACGTGGACGGCTGTACCGGCTTCCCGGGGTCGTGCGACGACTCGGGCTCGTCGTTCAAGCTGGCGGGCGGCTATTACTTCGCTGACGGCGTCGGCCTGGAGCTCGGGTTTGTGGACTTCGGCAAGACCAAGGCTTCGGGGTTCGGGGGCACGGTCGAAGTGGCGGTTTCGGCCGTGACCGTGGGCGGCGCCTTCAAGGGCAACTTCACGCCCGACTTCGCAGCGCTCCTGCGCCTCGGCATCGCCAGCGTGAAGACCGAGGGCAAGTTTTCAAGCGGTTTCTACAACTACAGCGCCTCTGAAACCAAGGCTCAGCCTTACTTCGGGTTGGGCCTGAGCTACGCCTTCTCGAAGAACTTGGCCTTGGAGGTGGGTGCTGATTTCACCAAGGCCGAACTCGAAGGCGGCTCGAACAATGTGCGGGCCTACACCGTCGGCTTGCGCGTTTCGTTCTGATCGCTCGGAACGTTGACGCTTGAAACGCCGGCCCCAGGGCCGGCGTTTTCGTCGCGAGGCCGCTCACCGCAATGCACTCCCTCACTTCTTGCCCTGCGGGTAGATCGTCTCCCCATGCTTCAGCATGGCGACGAAGGTCTCGATCTTTCTCTTCCGGCCGGCTTCCGTCTTCATGTGGTGGGTGCGAAAGGCCAGTGCAAACCGATTCTGTTCGGTGAGTGTCGCCAGCATGGCCCGGGCCTTGGGCTCGGCTTCGATGGCAGCCTGCAGATCGGCCGGGATCTTGAAATCCTTGCCGCTGCCATAGGCGCGGGCCCATCGCCCATCTGCCTTGGCTGCATCGACTTCTGCGAGGCCGGGCGCTTCCATGCGGCCTTCGCGGATCAGCCGCGCCACGTTGTCGACGTTGATCTGGCTCCACACGCTTCTCTTTCCGCGCGGGGTGTAGCGCTGCAGGAAGCTCTTGTCGTCGAACCCCTTGCGAATCGCATCGATCCAGCCCCAGCACAGCACGACATCGACGGCTTGCTTCGGCGTGATCGACGGAAGGCCCGAACCGACCTTGTGGACCTTGATCCAGAGTTCATCGGCCGTGCCGTGGTGCTCGGCGAGCCAGTCGTAAAAGCTGTTGGCATCGGCAAACTCAAGCACCTTGCGCGGGTCGACGGTCACCGGCGCCATCTGCGGGCCCACCTTGCCGTGGGGTTCAACTGCGGGTTCATGCGTCGCTCCATCCATTCGGCCTCTGGTCGGACCTGTGACCCCCTGTCGGCCCGCTAATTCCGGTCCCCCTCTTGCTGCGCAGGGGGATTGCCCTTCCAGGCAAAGCGGCCCATCACCCGGGAGGCCGCCGCCAAGGTTTCAGGCGATACCGCGTGGCCGCGTGTTCGAGCGGCGCCATTGTCGGCGTCTTGAACGCCTGTGAAGGACGCTTCTTGCTCGCCCACGGGTTGCACATCTTCAGACATGTCTGGCTCTCCGAACTTGATTGCGAATGGCATCAGCGTATCGACGCGCTGGCCAGCGCGCGACCGGAACATGCCTGTGCGGCGCGTAGGAGATCGCCGATACGGCCCTGGAAGCGACCCAATCACCTCACACCAACCAGGTGGGAGAGCAACAGGCGACCGTATTGAAGCAAGGCCAGCGCGCGCCGAAGCGCTGAGGCCGGTCTCTCCGTTCGGACTGAGCTTGTCGAAGGCCTCGTGCAATGGCTCGACTCATATCAACCGGGGCTCGGAACTCGGGTGCATCTTGCCCTCTCTTGCCTTGCATCCATTTGCCCGTGGCCGGCGTATATTGAAAGTCACCACATCGCCAAAAGGAATGACCCCATGAAGAAACTGACTTCCTCCCTGCTGACCCTGGCGGCACTGGCAACGCTCTCCGGTTGCGCCGGCATGGCCGCCGCCCCGGTCGAGGGCCCGGTGCGCGCTGAAAAGGCGGTTGCCGTCACGGTGTCCAACCGACTGATCAAGTTCAACGCCGGCCAGCCGGGCCGCATCCTGTTCTCGCAGCCAATCACCGGCCTGCAGCCGGGCGAGCAGGTGCTGGGCATCGACTACCGGGTGGTCAAGGACACGCTCTATGCGCTGGGCAGCTCCGGCCGCCTGTACACGCTGGACGAAGACACCGCAGCGGCCAAGCCGGTGGGCGAGCCTTTCGCCGTCCGCCTGGAGGGCACCGAGTTCGGCTTCGATTTCAACCCCACGGTCGATCGCATTCGCGTGGTGAGTGCCAGCGGGCAAAACCTGCGCTTGCACCCTGACACGGGTGCGGTGGTCGACGCCAACGCCGACACCGCAGGCGTGCAGACCGACGGCAAGCTGACCTACGCCCCCAGCGACGCGCAGGCCGGCAAAACCCCGGCCGTGGTCGGCGCAGCCTACAGTTACAACAAGGCCAACCCCCGCATCACCACCAACTACGCACTCGACGCGGCGGCCGGCACGCTGGTCACGCAGGGCAGCCGCGAGGGTACTGCGCCCCCCGTCTCGCCGAATACCGGAATGCTGTTCACTGTGGGCAGCCTGCGTCAGCCGTTCCAGACGGCCGCTTTCGACATCCAGGCGGTCAGCGATGTCGCCTTCGCCGCGCTGAATGCGGGTAGCGCTCCGAGCCGCTGGGTCACCATCGACTTGCAGACCGGCACTGCCACCTCCTTGGGCACGGTCGGTGGTGGTGAGGCGGTTCGCGCCGTCGCCCTGGAACCCTGATGGCCGCGCAGTCCCGATGGCGCGCGCTGACCGTCGGGCTGTGCCTCGGGGTAGCCTCTGCGGTGTAGGCGCCACCAACGTGGCGTCGGTGGGCGCACGCCTGACCTTCACCCACAACGACCCGTGGGAGCACCATGTGCGTGGCTCGGGTGCCGGCGTGGCCCAGTTCACCACGGGCACTTCCGGCGGCGTCGAGCTGCGCCTGGCTGCCAAGACCGACGGCCAGCGGCCCCGCTCCGGTGAGGTGACCGTCAATCAGCCGGGTGCGATTCATTCAGGCCGCCACTTGCATGCATCCATGCTCGGGCACGTGTACGTCAGCGAGTCGCCCTGGGCTGATCGCACTGGTGCTTGACCGGCCGGGTTGTCTTCAACGACGTGCCCAACGGTGCGGCGCAGGTGCGCGTGTGGCGGGCTGACCAGCTGGTCGACCTGCCGGTGCGCGCGGTGAATGCCGGCGTCCAGGCGGCGCTGATGCAGGTGCAGTTGCAGGTGGTGCCGCGGCGCAGGCGTTTGTAGCGCCCGCGTGCGGCGCGGCCCGCGCGGCATCCTATGCCGCCTGCACTTCAGCGGTCGGCTTTTGCCGAGCATGACGGAGTCGCTGCTTCCTCTCGGTTGGCAGTTCCTATCTCGCCAGTACGCCCCGCAAAGCGGCCCCGGTGTGGCTGGCCTTGAGCCTGGACAAAGCCGTCGGGTCGGTCGCCGCCACCACCCTGCCCCCTGCCCCGCCGCCCTCCGGCCCCATGTCGATCACCCAGTCGGCCTCGGCGATCACATCGAGGTCGTGCTCGATCACCACCACGCTGTGCCCGCCATCGACCAGGCGGTGCAGCACACGAATGAGCTTCTCCACATCGGCCATGTGCAGGCCCACCGTCGGTTCGTCGAGCACGTAGAGCGTGTGCGGCGCCTTGTTGCCGCGCCGGCCCACGTCGTCGCGCACCTTGGTGAGCTCGGTGACGAGCTTGATGCGCTGCGCTTCACCGCCGCTCAATGTCGGTGACGGCTGACCGAGCGTGAGATAGCCCAATCCCACGTCTTTCATCAGCTGCAGCGGGTGCGCGATGTGCGGCATCGAGGCGAAAAACTCCACCGCCTCGTCGATCTCCATCTGCAGCACGTCGCCGATGCTCTTG
>NZ_JANOCG010000256.1:0-5416 GCF_031412075.1 Rhizobacter sp. | reverse complement strand
GCCGGGCGCGCTGCGCAAGGTCGATGCGAGCCGCGTGCCTTTGTCGGCCTACCTGGGGTCACTGGGCATGCCCGGGGTCACCGCGTGGTACGGGCTGATGAAGATTTGTGCGCCCAAGGCGGGCGACACGGTGGTGGTCAGCGCCGCCAGCGGTGCGGTGGGCAGCGTGGTGGGCCAGTTGGCCAAGGCCCACGGGTGCCGGGCCGTCGGCTTTGCGGGTGGCGCCGAGAAGTGCGCCTATGTGGTCAACGAACTCGGCTTCGATGCCTGCATCGACTACAAGGCCCATGCCACACCGGCGTCGTTGCTTGCTGCGCTCGAAGCGCAGACACCGAAAGGTGTGGACGCCTGTTTCGAAAACGTCGGCGGTGCCGTGTTCGACGCCACGCTGCTGCGCATGAACGACTTCGGTCGCATCGCGCTGTGCGGAATGATCGCCGGCTACGACGGCGTGCCCACGCCGATGGCACGGCCCGACTTGATCTTGCAGTCGCGCTTGAAGGTGGAAGGTTTCATCGTCAGCGAGCACATGCAGTTCTGGCCCGAAGCGCTGGCCGAGTTGGGCGGCCTGATGGCGGCCGGCCGGCTCAAGTTTCGCGAGTCGATCGCGCCGCGCATCGAAGACGCGCCCGAAGCCTTTCTCGGCTTGCTGAAGGGCCGCAACTTCGGCAAGCAGCTGGTGAAGTTGATCTAGGGCAGCTGGCGATGAGCCCAACCCACGAGGTGTTCAACCAGCCTGCGCCGCTCGTCGACAGAAACCTGTTCGTGGGCAACGTGTCGCTGCGCGAGGCCGTGCACTTCAATGCGCCCGGCCTGAACACCGACGAACTCAGCCAGCTCGGTGAACGCGTCGGCTCGCATGCGATGCAAGAGCACGCACGCCTGGCCAACGTGCACACGCCGCGCCTGCTGACCCACGACCGTTTTGGCCACCGTGTTGACCAGGTGGAATTTCACCCGAGCTACCACGCGCTGATGGACCTGGCCGTGTCGTCGGGCCTGCACGGCGCACCCTGGGTCGAAGGGCCGCATGCGCACGTGCACCGCGCGGCCGGTTTCATGCTGTTCACCGAGCTGGAACCCTCGACGCTGTGCCCCGTCTCGATGAGCTACGCCGTGATGCCCGCGTTGAAGGGCAACGCGGCCATTGCGGCCGAGTGGGGCCCCCGGCTCACCACGCGCCGCTACGACGCGCGCTTTGCCCCCGCCTCGCAAAAGTCGGGCGTGACCATGGGCATGGGCATGACCGAGAAGCAGGGCGGCTCCGACGTGCGGGCCAACACCACCCAGGCGCGCCACGATGGGCACGATGCCTGGGGCGAACGTTATGCACTCGTGGGCCACAAGTGGTTCTTCTCGGCGCCGATGTGCGACGCCTTTCTCGTGCTGGCCCAGGCGCCTGCTGGCCTGAGTTGTTTCTTCTTGCCGCGCTGGCGGCCGGACGGCACGGTCAACACCCTCCACATCCAGCGCCTCAAAGACAAGCTGGGCAACAGGGCCAACGCCAGCTCCGAGGTCGAGTTCAACGGCGCCCATGCCTGGCTGGTGGGTGAAGAAGGGCGCGGTGTGCCGCAGATCCTCGAGATGGGCAGCATGACCCGGCTCGACTGCGCGCTCGGCACCAGCGGCCTGATGCGCCAGGCGCTGTCGCTCGCGCTCAACCACACGGCGCAGCGCAAGGCCTTCGGCAAGGCGCTGATCGACCAGCCGTTGATGCGCAACGTGCTGGCCGACCTGGCGCTGGAAAGCGAAGCCGCCACCGCGCTCAGCCTGCGCCTGGCGCGGGCCTTCGATCGCCCAGGGGATGCACATGAGGCGCTGATGGCGCGCCTGCTCACGCCGGTGGCCAAGTACTGGGTCTGCAAACGTGGCAGCCACTTCGCGCAAGAGGCCATGGAGTGCCTGGGTGGCAACGGCTACGTGGAAGAGCAGGGCGAGGGCGTGATGGCGCGCATCTACCGCGAGATGCCGCTCAACTCCATCTGGGAAGGCGCGGGCAACATCATGGCGCTCGACTTGCTGCGTGCCCTGCGCAAGGGCGGCCCGATGGCCGACGCGCTGATGGCCGAGCTGGCTCCGGCGCGTGGTGCGCATGTGGCCTTCGACCGTTTTGCCGACTCATTGCCACAGCGTGTGGACGATGCCAGCGCCGAGACCGACGCGCGCCGTCTGGCGCAAGACGTGGCGCTCGCCGTGCAGGCTGCGCTGTTGCGCCAGCATTCACCCGCCTTCGTGTTCGATGCCTTCTGCCGCTCGCGCCTGGGTGGCGATTGGGGCCAGGCTTTCGGCACGCTGGGTGCCCAGACCGATTTCGATTCGATCATCGCGCGAGCGGTGCCTCCATAACCCACAAAGGCTCCCATGAGCGACCTGATTCTTCACCACTACGACGGCTCACCCTTCTCTGAAAAAGTGCGCCTGATCTTCGGCTACAAGAGCCTGGCTTGGAAGTCGGTCAAGGTGCCGGTGATGCTGCCCAAGCCCGACGTGGTGGCGCTCACCGGTGGCTACCGCCGCACGCCCTTCCTGCAGGTCGGCGCCGACATCTATTGCGACACCGCGCTGATGTGCCGCGTGATCGACGCAATGGCGCCGCAGCCGCCGCTCTACCCGGTGGCCGCTTCGGGCATGCAGCATGTGCTCGCGCAGTGGGCCGACTCCACGCTGTTCTGGTCGGCCATCCCGTACACCATGCAGCCGGCTGGTGTGGCGCACATCTTCGCCGGTGCGCCGCCCGAATTCCTGAAGGCCTTCGGCGCCGACCGCGCCGCCATGACGCCCAACCTGCGCCGTGCCACCGTGCCCGACGCCACGGCGCAGCTCGCGAGCTACTTCGCCTGGCTCGAGGCTGAGTTCACCGACCGCCGGCCCTTCCTGCTGGGGGCGCACCCTTGCATTGCCGACTTCTCGGTCGCTCAGTCGCTCTGGTACATCCGCCGCGCGCCGCCGGTGGCCACGGTGCTGGCGCCGTTCCCCAAGCTGATCGCCTGGTACGAGCGCATGGCCGCGTTTGGCCATGGTTCGCCCGAGAAGATGACCAGCGGTGAGGCGCTCGACCTGGCGGCGCAAACGCACACGCACGCCGACACCCATGTCGAACCCGGTGCGGGCTTCGAGGCCGGTGATGCGGTGACGGTTTCGGCCACCGACTACGCCACCGACCTGGTGTCGGGCACGCTGGTCGGCCTGACGCAGCACGAGGTGGTGATCGCGCGCAGCGATGAACGTGCCGGCCAACTGCACGTGCACTTCCCGCGCATCGCATACCAGATCAAAAAGCCCAAGATCGAAACAGGAGAACCCCAATGAAGAACTTCAAAGGCGGCACCGCCGTCATCACCGGCGCAGGCTCGGGCTTCGGCCTGGAAGCCTCGCGCATTGCCGCGCGCATGGGCATGAACGTGGTCATGGCCGACGTGCAGCAAGACGCGCTCGACATCGCCACCGCAGAGATCAAGGGCCTGGGCGCACAGGTGCTGCCCTTCAAGTTGGACGTGGCCAAGGCCGACCAGGTCGAAGCCATGGGCGCAGCCACCTTCGAGCGTTTCGGTGCGCCGAACTTCGTGTTCAACAACGCCGGCGTGGGCGGTGGCGGCCTGATCTGGGAGCAGTCGCTCAAAGACTGGGAGTGGATCGTCGGCGTCAACCTGATGGGCGTGGCCCACGGCGTGCGCGTCTTCACGCCGATGATGCTGGAGGCGGCCAAGAAGAACCCGGCCTATGAAGGCCACATCGTCAACACCGCCTCGATGGCGGGCATGTTGAACGCGCCCAACATGGGCATCTACAACGTGACCAAGCACGCGGTGGTGTCGATGAGCGAAACGCTTTATCAAGACCTGCGCCTGGTCACCGACCAGGTTCACGCCTCGGTGCTGTGCCCGTACTTCATCCCGACCGGCATCCACAACAGCCAGCGCAACCGCCCGGCCGACATGGCGGCCGACACGCAGCGCACCAAGAGCCAGCTCATCGCGCAGGCGATGAGCTCCAAGGCGGTGTCCAGCGGCAAGGTGACGGCGGCGCACATGGCGCAGAAGGTGTTCGACGCGATGGCCGAGAACCAGTTCTACATCTTCAGTCACCCGCACGCGCTGGCCGGCGTGCAAACGCGCATGGACGACGTGATGAACGTGCGCAACCCGAGCGACCCGTTTACCGCGCGGCCCGAACTGGGCGAGCAGCTGCGCACTGCATTGCGCTCGGCCGACTGACCGAGCGACCGATCAGCATGCCAGCTTGAGCGCCTGCACCGGCTTGCCGGTGTCGGCGTCGATCACCACCAGGTTCACCTCGCGCAGGTGGCCTGCGCTGGTGGCGATGCGGGGTTGAAACTGCAGCGTGGTGGGCACACCCGCTGCCGCGGCCCATGCCGGCACCGGCTGCAATTCACGCACCACGTGGTCGTGCCGGAGCATGACGCCCGAGTTCTCTCCCCTCTTCACGGCCGTGCTGTGGCCGCTTTCGGTGACGGCCCAGTAGGCGGCCAGCCGCGCGCTGCTGCGGGGCTGTACCGTGGCGGTGAGCTTGTCGCCCGTGCGGCCCAGGGTGATCTGCACGTTCGCATTCGGCCGTGCCGGAGTTGAAATCGAGGCACCCGACCAGTCCTTGCGGTCCGCCCCGTTGATCACGACCTGCGGCGTGTAGCTGTAGCGAGACCCGTTCACCGCCTGTTGCTGCGCCTGGCGCTGCGTGAAGGCGGGTGACGCAAAGCGGTCGGCCCAACCCAATCGATCCCAGTAGTCCACATGGAAGGCGAGCGCCACCACCTCCTGCTTGGCCGCGAGCGCCGACAGCCAGCGGTCTGCCGGTGGGCAGGAGTTGCAGCCCTCGGAGGTGTAGAGCTCGACCACCGGTGTGGCGTGTACCGCGCTCTGGGCGCTGCAGGTCTGGGCTTGGGCCGGCAAGGCCGTGCAGGCGAGGGTGGTCAACAGCAAGGCGGCGCGCTGTGGCATGGTGAATCTTTCGCTGGGGTGTGCGCCTTGGTCGACGCTGCGGCCGCCGTTCTTACGCGCTCGATCCCGTACACCAAGGGTTCTGAACTTTTGTCACTTTGAAGCCGCCCCGCCAGGCGGCTACGCTGCGCAGCATCAAAGCAGGAGCGCAGGCATGGGAACGAAGAAGTGGAACGCGGTGGAGTACGACGCCGTCAAGTACCTCAAGGGCTCGCTGGGTAGCAAGCTCAAGCGCATCGAGCTGCCCAAGACCATGCGGCTCGAAGTGCTGATCGAGCTCGACGACGAGCTGTATGCGGCCCTCGCCAAGAACCCGAGCTGGCTGCAGAAGATGCAGTCTGCCGCCGCCGCGAAGGCACGCTCGGCGATGGACGACGTGGAGAAGCAGATCCTCGCGGCCGAAGCCAAGGCGCAGAAGTTCGACCCCAAGACCGGCGCTGCCTTCACCCGCGACGTGCAGG